>JACMKG010000044.1 GCA_014380255.1 Prolixibacteraceae bacterium
GTATCCACAGAACCCTGAAAAGCACAGGGAAGCTCTTCCTGACACCCTGGTATGGCGTGAAAAGCTTGCATACAATGAACCCTATGTAAGCAACTATCTTCGTCATCCGGCCTATGGTAATTATCCAGTTGTAGGTGTTTCCTGGAAACAAGCCGATGCCTATTCCAAATGGAGAACAGACCGTGTGAATGAAGGTATTCTAATCAAAAAAGGAATTATAGCTCCTGACAATGCCCAAACAGGAGAGAATGTATTTACTACCGAATCATTCCTTGCTGGCTTGTACCAGGGTACCGAAGGTAAAAATCCTTTAAAGGATGCAGCTGGAACAGGAAGAAGAGTACGTTGGGAAGATGGATTACTGCTTCCAAACTATCGCCTTCCCACTGAAGCTGAATGGGAATATGCTGCACTAGGCCTTGTAGGCAATACAGAAGATGAATTACTAACAGACAGGAAGCTGTACCCATGGAATGGAAGCTACCTGCGTAATAGCGATAAAAAGACAAAGGGTAGAATGATGGCCAACTATACCCGTGGCCGAGGTGACTTGATGGGGATGGCAGGTGATTTGAATGACAATGCCGATATCACCGCACCTGTAATGTCATACGAACCCAACGATTTCGGGCTATATTGCATGGCAGGTAATGTTAACGAATGGGTATCCGATGTATATCGTCCTAAATCAAATGACGATGTAAACGAGTTCCAGCCTTTCCGAGGTAATGTATTCACCAAGTATCGCACTGATTCTGTATCCGGAAAACTAATGCGTGATCAGTTTGGCGAACTCATTAAAGATACGATTGAAGATAGCCGTAACTTCCAGGATGGAGATTATCGTTCTCAGATTGTTGAAGGA
Source organism: Prolixibacteraceae bacterium (assembly GCA_014380255.1). The sequence continues at coordinate 866 of JACMKG010000044.1, forward strand.
GAAGACTGGAATGAAGCTAAAGATAATACTACTACCAATTCAATGTATATACAGTCAACCAAAGAAGGTCAGTTCTCTTCTTTAATCTCCGATAATGCACGTGTGTATAAAGGCGGAAGCTGGAAAGATCGTCCCTACTGGTTAATTCCGGGTACCAGGAGATTCAGACCAGAAAATGAAGCTTCCAATGACCTTGGATTCCGTTGTGCAATGACTCGCGTTGGAAGTCCTGACGGATTTTAATTATTAATGTAAATCCTATATCAATATAAAACCTCATTTGAAAAAGTGAGGTTTTTCTTTTTTTACAACTGATGGAAATAACAGATTTATACAAGCTCTTCAAACAATATCCCACTGTTACTACCGACACACGTAGCATTTGGGCCAACAGCATCTTTTTTGCATTAACAGGTGGCAAATTCAATGGAAATGCGTTTGCCAAGGAAGCATTATCTAAAGGTGCGGCTTATGCAGTAATTGACCAACCGGAGTATGCCACGAGCGACCGAATGATCCTGGTGGATGATGTTCTCCAATGCCTGCAGCAACTTGCAAATTATCACAGATCGCAATTAAAATTACCGATACTGGCCATCACAGGCACTAATGGAAAGACTACGACCAAGGAACTCATTGCTGCCGTGCTGTCAAAAAAATACAGAATACATTTTACGCAAGGCAACCTCAACAACCATATTGGAGTTCCGCTGACGCTTTTGTCTATGACAGAGGATACAGAGATTGGAATTGTTGAAATGGGAGCAAACCATCCGGGTGAGATTAAAATGCTATGCGAGATTGCTGATCCCGACTATGGGATGGTAACAAATATGGGCAAAGCACATTTGGAAGGTTTTGGCTCTTTTGAAGGAGTCATCAAAACAAAGTCTGAGATGTATGATTACCTGAGAGCAAGGAAAAGGAAATGTTTCATCAATGCGGATAATGCCCTCTTGCTCAAGCAGGCTAGTGGGTTGGAACAAATCAACTATGGTAAAACTCCCGGGAGCTTTTTAACCGGAGAGTTGGCAACTACTGAATACAATCTGGTGGTCAGAGCGCTGTTTCCCAAAGGATGGCTGTATCTGAAATCAAAGTTAATCGGTGACTACAACTTCGAAAACCTGCTGGCAGCAGCTTGCGTAGGTAAATATTTCGAAGTAGATCCGATGCTCATTCAAAAAGCATTGGATGAGTATATGCCTTCCAACAATCGATCTCAGCTTATCAGAAGTGCAAAAAACTCCATAATCATGGATGCCTACAATGCCAATCCCACGAGCATGATGATGGCACTGTCAAACTTTGTCAACATTAAAAGTGAATCCAAATGCATCGTTTTGGGCGATATGCTCGAATTAGGGGAAGTATCAGAGGCAGAACATCAGAAAATTGCTGACTATATAGAATCAAACAATTTTTCAGAGGTATTTCTGGTAGGCCCCGAGTTTAAAAAGACGATTACAAGTAATGACAAAAAGAAGTTCGACAATGTGGAACTTCTTTTCAATTACTTACAGACACAACCTATAGAAAACAAACTTATACTGGTTAAGGGATCAAGAGGCCTGCATCTGGAGAAAATTCTAGAATTATTTACTTAACCAGCTTTAAAATATTACTGAACGATCGGCTTCTTTACTTTTAGCACTTCAGCAATAGCTTGTTCGAAAGTTGATTTGGGAAGAGCACCCATAGCCATTTGTGGAGGGCCATCGACAGGTACAAACAACAAGGAAGGAATACTTTGGATGCCAAACATTGCTGATAATTCCTGTTCAGCTTCAGTATCAACTTTATAGATTACCAGATTATCGCCATACTCTTTTTGCAGATCTTCAAGCACAGGTGCCACCATCTTGCATGGGCCGCACCAATCGGCATAGAAATCAATCATACAGGGAGTTTTTCCTTCAAACTTCCACTCTTTATTTGCTTCAAAGTTAAATACTTTTTCTTTGAAAGTCTCTTTAGTCAAGTGTTCTAACATAGCGTTGAATTTTATAAATACAAATATATAGATTTCTTGATATATAATTATCAATAGGCATGCCATAAAATTAAAAGTACTTAATGACTGCTAAAAACGAATTAATTGTAATTTTGTCATGCTTTACAAACATTGTGTCATTGAAACAACTATAAACTTTGATTGTTCTGAACTTACCCGATGAAGAAACATCTCCAACATCCTATATTTTCAATTATATCAGCCATAGCTGACCAGTTAAATCAGGAAACTTATCTAATCGGAGGTTATGTCCGGGACTTGATTCTAAACCGCCCCTCTCCCGATATTGACGTAGTTACCATTGGCAGCGGAATTCATCTGGCTGAAAGGGTAGCAAAAAAGTTGGGTCCCTCCATTCAGGTGAGTGTTTTCAAGACATTCGGCACGGCAATGCTTAAATATGAATCTCTTGACGTTGAGTTTGTAGGCGCACGTAAAGAATCGTACAATGAAGATTCCCGCAAGCCAACAGTAGAAGATGGCACTCTTGAAGAGGATCAGAACAGGCGCGATTTTACAATCAATGCCTTAGCCATTTGTTTAAATAGTGATCGATTCGGGGAGCTAACGGATCCATTTGGGGGGATTCAGGATATAAAAGATAAAATTATACGCACTCCTCTTGAACCAGGCATTACATTTTCGGATGACCCCTTGAGAATGATGCGTGCTATCAGGTTTGCAACCCAACTCGGGTTTACCATTGAAGAGAAAACCCTGGAAGCCATTGCACTCAACAAAAAGCGGATTCATATTATTTCAAGGGAAAGGATCGCGGAAGAGCTGAACAAGATCATTCTGTCTTCCAAACCTTCTGTTGGCTTTCGCTTGCTGGATAAAACAGGGTTGCTTGAAATCATATTTCCCGAACTACATCGCATGAAAGGCCGCGAGGAAGTGAATGGGATTGGACACAAAGATAATTTCTTCCATACCCTGGAAGTGTTAGATCGGATTGCTCCTCATACCTCTAACCTTTGGCTCAGATGGTCAGCACTTCTTCATGATATTGCCAAGCCTGCCACCAAGAAATTTGTCCCACAGTTTGGCTGGACTTTCTATTCCCATAATTTCGTTGGATCGAAAATGGTACCGGTCATCTTTAAAAGGATGAAATTGCCCATGAATGAAAAGATGAAATACGTGCAGAA
>JACMKG010000301.1 GCA_014380255.1 Prolixibacteraceae bacterium
ATGAATTAAATTTATGAGACTGATTCTTCAAAACATCAAAGCACTTGTTCAGGTTGACCCGAAGAACAGGCTGTGGGTTGCCGGTAAGTCAATGGCTGAAGTTCAGCAGATTAACAATGCCTTTCTCATTGTTCAGGATGAGCGTATCGAAAGTTTTGGCCCCATGGATGCTCTTCAACCCTTTGAATTTGAAGCAGATGATTTTATCATGGAGATCGATTGCTCGGGCAAGATGGTCCTGCCCAGTTATTGTGATTCGCATACTCACCTGGTTTTTGCTGCCACCCGGGAAAAAGAATTCATCGACCGCATTAAAGGTCTTACCTATGAGCAAATTGCCAGTAACGGGGGAGGAATTCTTCATTCGGCCCATAAACTGCACCAGATGTCGGAAGATGATTTGTATTGCCAGGCCATGGGACGGCTGGAGGAGATTATGATGATGGGTACCGGTGCCGTGGAAATTAAAAGCGGCTATGGGCTCACTACCGAATCGGAATTAAAAATGCTGCGGGTGATACGCCGTCTCAAGCAACACTCACCCCTGATGATTAAATCGACCTTCCTGGCTCATGCCTTTCCGTTGGAATACAAGAGCAGACGTGAGGATTACATGAATTTGCTGATCCATGAAATGATCCCGCAGATAGCATCTGAAGAGCTGGCCGATTATGTGGACGTATTCTGTGACAGGGGCTTCTTTACGACCCATGAAACTGAACGAATACTGATTGCAGGGAACGATTACGGATTGAAAGGGAAAGTGCATGCCAACGAGCTTGCCAGCTCGGGTGGGGTACAGGTAGGGGTGAAGAGCGGTGCCTTGTCGGCCGACCATTTAGAATATGTGGATGAAGAAGAAATTGCTGCTTTAAAGGATAGCGAAACGATGCCTACCGTATTGCCCGGTGCAGCCTTTTTCCTGAATCTTAAACTGGCCCCTGTTCGTCAAATGATAGATGCTGGATTGCCCGTAGCATTGGCATCCGATTATAATCCGGGTTCTTCGCCCTCGGGCAATATGAATTTTATCCAGTCATTGGGCTGCATCCGGTATGGCATGACCCCCCAGGAGACCCTGCATGCCACAACCATCAATTCGGCGTATGCCATGGGTATCAGTGAGAGTTATGGCAGCATTGCCCGGGGAAAGGTTGCCAATTTGTTCATCACCAAAGAAATAGAGGATTATTCAGTGATTCCTTATTCTTTTGGATCCAATCTGATAGAAACTGTCATTCTAAGTGGCGAGATGTTTTGATTAAAAGGTAAAGATAAAAGGGTAATTTATGATGGCTACTAGCTGCTGGCTTCTGGCTACTGGCAAGAAATGCTTCGATCATAGTCAACGTAAGATGATAGCAGCAGGGGCTTTGCCAGAATCCAACAGCTAGTAGCCAGCCGCTTGAATTAATTATAAAACAGAAGTTTATTAACTCAACTATAGGTCAATGAAACAATTAATCGAATGTGTTCCGAATTTCTCGGAAGGAAGGGATGAGAGAATAATCCGTCAGATTACCGATGCCATTCAGTCGGTTGATGGAATCAAGCTGTTGAACGTGGATCCGGGAAAGGCAACCAATCGAACGGTGGTAACCTTTGTGGGTGAGCCCTTTCAGGTAGTTGAAGCTGCCTTCAGGGGAGCTAAAATGGCTACCCAGGTAATCGATATGACCAAACACAAGGGAGAACATCCGCGCTTTGGTGCCATCGATGTTTGCCCGTTGGTACCCATTGCCAATATTTCGATGGAAGAAACGGTGGTTTATGCACGGATGCTGGCACAGCGAATGGGAGAGGAGCTGGGCATTTCGATCTATTGTTATGAGTTTGCTGCCTTTGATGAAAACCGCAGAAGCCTTGCCAACTGCAGGGCCGGTGAATATGAAGGACTGAAGGTAAAGCTTCTGATACCGGAATGGAAGCCTGATTTTGGGCCCGTTGAATTCAATGAACGCTCAGGGGCTTCGGCCGTTGGAGCACGTAATTTTTTAATTGCCTATAACGTAAATCTAAATACCACCTCGGTGCGCCGTGCCAACTCCATTGCCTTTGATGTGCGTGAGGCAGGACGTATTAAGCGCGAAGGTGATCCTGTAACGGGAAAAATTGTGCATGATGAGAATGGGGAACCGGTAAGGATTCCCGGATCGCTGTCCAAAGTAAGAGCCATCGGTTGGTTTATCAAGGAATATGGCATCACCCAAATATCGATGAACCTGACCGACATTACCATCACTTCCATTCACCACGCCTTTACGGAGGTGGAAGAACGTGCCCGCGAAAGGGGTATCAGGGTGACTGGCTCTGAACTGATTGGCCTTATTCCCTTGCAGGCTATGCTGGATGCGGGCAGGTATTTTTTACGCAAACAAAAGCGTTCAACAGGAATACCCGATAAAGAGATTATTAAGATAGCCATTAAATCCATGGGGCTGGACGAACTGGCTCCTTTTGATCCTTCGAAACGCATCATCGAATACCTGATTGATGAGGAGCAGGATAAGCTGACAAATCTTTCGGTAGAGGCCTTTTCAAATGAAACCTTATCCGAATCGCCTGCTCCGGGTGGAGGATCTGTAGCCGCTTATGTAGGGGCCCTGGGAGCTGCCCTTGCCTCGATGGTTGCCAACCTGTCGGCCATTAAAAGAGGATGGGACGATCGCTGGGAAGAGTTTTCCGAATGGGCCGAAAGGGGCAAGTTATACCACGATACCCTATTAAAATATGTGGCAGAAGATTCAGCCGCATTCAATGCCATTATGGATGCCTATGCCATGCCCAAGGTGAGCGATCCGGAAAAGATGATCCGTACCGAGGCCATTCAGGCAGCTACCAAACATGCCATTGAGGTGCCTTTTGAGGTCATGCAGGCTGCTTTCCGCTCCATGGATGTGATTCATACCATGGTCATGATTGGCAATCCTAATTCGCTCTCTGATGCAGGTGTAGGAGCTCTGTGTGCTCGTACGGCCGTTTACGGGGCCTACCTGAATGTAAAGATCAATGCAAAAGGGCTGAATAATAAAGAATTTGCAGATGAAATACTGGTGAAAGCCACTAAACTGCTTGAACAGGCCCAGGAAAGGGAAAAAGAAATCCTTGAATTAGTTAATTCAAGGATTTAAACCATCTTTGTACCGTAAATAATAGTTCTTATATTGAATGGAATTGATCAAATGGGTATGAAGGTAAATCTGTTAAAATCACCTTTCTTTAAAAGGCGCAACGAGATTCCTGTTGAAGAACTGGAAACGATCAGCTGTGATAATTGTAACTTCGAATTCAAAGGGCATTTTTGTCCCAATTGCGGACAGGAAGTGGCTGAATTTAATCGTCCTTTTGGGTTTATAATATATGATTTTGCAGGTAACTTCTTTGCCTTTGATACGCGGTTCTTTCAGACATTCAAGTATCTGCTTATAAGACCCGGCTTTCTGGCCGTTGAATTTTTTAAGGGAAGGCGTACTCGTTATTCGCCTCCCTTCCGTACGTTCGTATTTCTGAGCTTCATATTGTTCATTCTTCTACAGTATATAACAGAACGTGGCCTGGATAAAAACCTCCAATCCAACGTGATTAAAACTTCAAGTAATACAATTACTCATCCTGATTCGATCGACGAAGTAAGCAAAAGGGTTTATTCTGAAATTAGAGTGTCAATGAATGATATGCCTGCTTCGGTTGTTGATATGGAAGAAGAACTAAGTGACTCCGCGCTCAGCGAGAGCGATCTGGATATTGATTTTTCTGTACTTAACTCAGGAAATATAAGGGATAACCTCAATATAATGGCTGACCAGATAGAGGATCAGCTTCATAAGACCACCGATCCTGAAATGCGTAAAAAGTACAGTACCTATATTGTTATGTGCCGTGCTCCCGAGATAGCCATTTCAACCATTATGAAATACCTCTCATGGATGTTTTTCCTCCTGTTGCCATTGTTTGCCTTGATGCTTAAACTGTTTTATATCAGGCGAAAGCAGCTCTATGTAAAGCATCTGATATTTTCAATCTACCTGCACTCGTACCTGTTTTTTATACTCATACTGGTAGCCTGCCTAAGCCTTCTTTCAATGGATGTGTTAACGCTTGTCAGTTTGGCCCTGTTTATCACCCTGCCAGTATATTTCCTGATTGCAATGCACACCTTTTACGGACAGAATTACTTGAAGGTATTTTTTAAGTTTAGTGCTATCAGTTTTATATATATGATTATCCTCACTTCCGGAGTAACATACATCTTTATAAAATCGGTAGGAATCATATAACAAACTCCTCATTGAATCAGGTAATCCGGTAAAGGTCCATCATTGTTTAAGAAACCCTTACCGGTTTATATCCGTTGCTATCCTCTTAAATTCTTGCCTTAACTGTTTCCCATGTGTGGGTTGAGATAAAGCTTTCAGGAAGAAAAGCTGCCAGCTTCTTCAAAAATGCATAGGGCATGGCCAATGAAAGCAAATCCTGCGGCATTCGTGTGCGGGCCGACAGGTCGAACATACCCATAACGGCTTTGTCTTCATGGCTGCGAGCAAGCTTTAAAGGCAAGGTCACCAAAGCCATACAGGCAGAGGCAAAGGGCGAGAGTACGCGGTCCATGCTGCCGGGCGCATCGTAATGTGACAAAAATACCAGGGCGCTCAGCTGATCGGCATTCACAAAGAATAGCACGGACTCAGGTTCTTCATCAGGCAGGAAATCCTCCAGGGGTTTAATGACCAGATAAGGCTTATCGGGCTTCACAGCATTCACTTGATCGACAAATTCTTTGGCCAGTGCAGGGTTTTGAATAAAGCGTTCGCAGGGTCTCCAGAAGTTATCCTTGTTGGACAGGAAATACTCGATTCCCTCAAAGATGGTATCCTGAAAGCCAAGGTAAAAGGCCGAACAAGGCCATCCGGTTGATTCCTCCGATACCACCAGGGGCACGCCGGTCGAAGCCTTCAGTATAAGGGGCACGATACATCCATTCCCTTTTTTCTTAAGCTCCAGTGCATTGGCAGGTTTCTCATTACTGAAATACACTCCGCAGGGTTTATGCTTTTCAAGTTTAAGCGCTTCGGTGAATGCTTGTGCAATATCTATTGAAGTCATTATATGTTTGTTTTATAATTATTAGTAGGGAAATTCATTGTTTATGGATAAAGATTTTAGAGGCATAAAAATCAGCAAAAAGATTTAAATCCAAGTGCTTTTTATAAGAAACCTTTATCAACCTTTTAAGTAATTATTATTGTTATTTATCTGGAAATGTCGAGAATTAGTGGTAACTTAAATAGAAAAAATAATGGATTTCACTAAGGAACAAATCTATCATGTATTCAACCGCGGGAATAATTCACAGACTTTATTCTTTAGCCGTGAAAACTATGTAACTTTCCTTTCAGGAATGGAAGAATACATAAAACCTTTTGCCAGTATACTAGCTTATTGTATCCTGCCCAACCATTTTCATATGATGCTTGAAGTAGAGAACGAGCGTCTGGAGTGGTATACTTCCACCACCAGCTCGCGACGGGCAAAGAGCGTCACCAAATACCGTAGCCTGAATGATTCGATAGCCATCATGCTGAGGTTATATACCCGTGCGGTGAACAGTGAAGATCACAAGCGCGGACCACTGTTTCATCAGCGTACCAAAGCCATCTGCCTTACCAGGCCTGAGTATGCTCCTGTTTATTTCCAGAACCACTTTGGAGACCTGGGCAACCGGCCCATGAAAGAAAAAGAATATCCCAAGGTATGTTTCGACTACATTCACCTCAATCCTGTTACAGCCAAGGTGGTTGAAAATCCGGAAGACTGGGAATTTTCTTCTTATGCCGATTACTTTGCTGGAAGAGAAGTGTCATTGGTAAACTATGGGAGGGCCAAGAAATTAGGTCTGTTGAAATCAAAGGCATCCAATGTATTCAGGCCATTGATTGATTGGTATTAGAAACAGAAAAGCCGCTCTTTTCAGGAAGCGGCTTTTCTTGTAAATATGAGTTAGATGTAAGAAAACAAGGAATGAAAAACAAGAAAATAAACACATAGGTACATAGGGCACATAGAAAAATATGGCAACAGGTGAAAAATTAAGGAAGCCAAAACATGAGTATATGGCCTTCAACTATACAATCCTTTCGCCATAGTGGATATACAATCCATAAGTCCTTCGATCCTTCAATTATTAAAAGAAGAATCTCCCAAGTACACCTTTTTTTACTTTCTTATTCCTTATTTCATGTGTTTATAATTGTTTTTTAATTGCCACATGGAACTCGCCTATAATCATTTTGCTGTGTGAGAAAGATTTGCTCATGGCTCGTTTCTTATTCGATATTTTATATTTAAAATGATTTTCCATCCATCAAACTCACACTGATTAAACAATATACGTTGTGGAAGCTGTTTCTCCGCCTCTGCCAGTCCAGTTGGTGTGGAAGAATTTACCACGTGGTGAATCCAGCCGTTCATAGGTGTGAGCGCCGAAGTAGTCACGCTGAGCTTGCAACAGGTTGGCAGGCAAACGTTCGCTGCGGAAGCCGTCGAAGTAGCAAAGAGCTGAAGTGAGTGCCGGTACAGGGATGCCGTTGGATAATGCAGTGGCACATACTCTACGCCAGCCTGCCTGCGCTTTTTCTACGATTTCTTTGAAGTGCGGATCCAGTAACAGGTTCAGCAATGTCGGGTTGGTGTCAAAGGCAGTCTTGATATCTCCCAGGAACCGTGAGCGGATGATACATCCACCACGCCACATCAGGGCAATACCGCCATAGTTCAGGTTCCAGCCGTATTCCTTGGCAGCTTCCATCATCAGGTTATACCCTTGGGCGTAAGAGATGATCTTGGCTCCGTATAATGCATCTTTCAGGTCAGAGATCATCTGTTTGCGGTCGATGGATTTATCTACTTCAGGACCGCTGATTACTTTGGATGCTTCAACACGCATGTCCTTTTGTGCTGACAGGCAACGGGCAAATACGGATTCGCCGATTAAAGTCAACGGAATGCCAAGGTCAAGGGCTGATACGGCAGTCCATTTGCCGGTACCTTTCTGCCCTGCAGTATCCAGGATCTTTTCCACCAATGCTTCACCGTTTTCATCTTTGAAGCCCAGGATATCACGCGTAATTTCAATAAGGTATGAATCCAGATCACCTTCGTTGTATTTCTTGAACACTTCGTGCATCTCGTCGGCATTCATTCCCAGCATGTCTTTCATCAACTGGTAAGCCTCGCAAATGATTTGCATATCACCATATTCAATGCCGTTGTGCACCATTTTAACAAAGTGACCTGCACCACCTTCACCTACCCAGTCGCAGCAGGGAGAGCCGTCTTCCACCTTGGCTGCAATAGCCTGGAAGATATCCTTTACAGCAGGCCATGCAGCAGGTGATCCGCCTGGCATGATTGACGGGCCTAATAAAGCGCCTTCTTCACCTCCTGAAACACCGGTACCGATGTATAGTAATCCTTTGCTTTCTACATACTTGGCGCGGCGAATGGTATCGGGGAAATGAGAGTTTCCACCATCAATGATAATATCGCCTTCTTCCAGGTGTGGGATCAGCAACTCGATAAAGTCATCTACCGGTTTGCCTGCCTTTACAAGCATCATCACTTTGCGGGGACGTTCCAGTGAAGCACACAGTTCTTCAATGGAATGTGTGCCGATGAAATTCTTTCCGGCCCCACGGCCAGCCATAAAATCATCCACACGTGATACCGTACGGTTAAATACAGATACGGTGAAGCCTTTACTTTCCATGTTCAATACCAGGTTCTCGCCCATTACGGCTAACCCGATCAATCCAATGTCTGCCAGTTTTTTCATTCGTTAATTTTTATAGTTTTAAGATTCGATTTCTATTCTGATTTAAATCCCAGGCTATGCAACACCTCTAGTACTTCATCTGCTACTTGGGTTGCATGAATGGTGTAAACCGGGTATTCTCTGCGAAGCGGATAATCTCCACGAAGCTTTTCAAACCAAGTGGGATTGTTACGCAACGCCGCATCATCAGTTCGTATGTCATAGGTTGCAAGTACCGCTTTTGCCACCACCTCTTCGTCTGAAAGATTGCTTCCATCCAGTTCAATGATTGTATGGCTTGGAAGCTCAACCTGTTGAGCCTGCCAATGGTCGATGCCAAGGCCAAAAAAGCGGCTGACAGCCTGTATGCTCATGGTGGTGCCATTGGCTTTCCCGTCTTTTGAATAACCTGCAATATGGGGTGTGACCAGATCAGCCATTTCCATCATTTCCAGATCGATATCAGGTTCATTTTCCCAGCAATCAATCACCAATCCTGATACCTGCCCTTCTTTTAATGCCCTTTTGGCTGCAAGGGTATCCAGCACCTCACCTCGGCATGAATTGATGACAACAGGCGCGCGTTTAAGGGCTTTAAAGAAGTTCTCACTTGCAAGGTGGTAAGTTATATCCTCTCCTTGCATATTTAACGGTACATGTAGTGTAATGAAGTCGGCCTTCTCCTGGATCTCTTCAAGGCTGCAGAACTTTTCCGGTCCTTCAGCCCTTGCCCTCGGAGGGTCGTTCAGCAATACCTGCATGCCAAAGAGCTCACACACACGAGCTACTTTCGAGCCTACCTGCCCGACACCTACCACGCCAATGGTCTTCCCCTTGAGCTGAAAGCCTTTCCTTTCGGCTAACACAAAGAGGGCAGAGGCGATGTATTGCTCCACCGACTTACTGTTGCACCCCGGCGCATTGGTCCATTGAATACCGGCTTTGGCGCAGTATTCGGTATCGATATGATCATAGCCAATGGTAGCTGTTGCAATGAACTTTACTGAAGAGACTGCCAGAAGCTGCTCGTTGCAAATGGTGCGGGTGCGGGTAATGATCGCATCCGCATCTTTTACGATCTCCGGGGTAGTCTTGGGCCCCGGGAGATAAATAACTTCCCCGAACGGCTCCAGAGCTCCTTTGATGTATGGTATTTTATCGTCAATAATAAACTTCATAGTTTCAAATTTCATATTCCAAGTTCCAAGTAAGGTTGCGCGATTACTTGTTTTTATAATACTCCTTAACCACCTCTTCGAGCACCTTGCTTGTTCGGGCTGCTGAGTAGCCGGTGCTGGTACACTTACATTCTCCTCTCAGTTCATTTACTACTTGTTGAATTAGCAAATGGGATATGTTCTCCGGGTTCTGAAAACTTAAACTCACTTCGCCCTGAGGGGTAGTCAATTTGACATCCCCGTGTTGAAAGCTGGAGAATGAGATCTTTCCTTTGGTACCTATAATTTCAATAATATCTTCTTCATTTCCTTTCGCTACCACGAAACTCCAGCTTCCGGTACCGGTAACACCTGATTCAAAAGCAAAAGCTGCAGAGACCGTATCTTCGGCCGTATAATATCCTGCCCTGTTTCGAGCCATTCCTTTCACTTCGGTGACAGGGCCAAACAGCAAGTCAAGG
>JACMKG010000302.1 GCA_014380255.1 Prolixibacteraceae bacterium
CGTTAACTATAAATTATCAGGGATCTTTCATGGTATACTCTCCTGGAGCCTTTATGCCTTGATTTCATTTTGGATGATGACCACCGCAGTCGGTGGAATTCTCAGCGGAACGGGAGGGATAATCTCAAAAGGCCTCTCATCAATGGGGTCAGGGGTATCAGAACTTGCATCCACTGTTGGGTAAGGGGATACAGATCGGATAAAACAAATGATACAGGACGCCATTGCCCAGGAATCAGGACAGCCCAGTGATACTGCCAAGGAGTTTGATATGGATGTAACCGCCGTTGTCCAGGATGTATTTTTTGAAAATGGTCGGTTTAAGACAGATGTTAGTCGGGAAGAAGTGAAGCAATCAGTAGCCCGACATTCCACTTTGTCGGAACAGGATATCGACCGTGCTACTGATGTAATTGTAAGTAAATATGAACAAGGGAAACAACAGTGGCAGGAAATAAAACCACAAGTAGAACAGGAAGCGCAGCAGGCCGCAGGGGCAGCTTCCAAGGCAGCCATTTGGTCATTTGTGGCATTGTTGCTTGGAGTAATTACTGCAGCAGCAGGAGGTAAGGCGGGTGAACCTGAAGAAGTATACGTAAATGATAGAAAGACAGTTGTTTAATAGATTTGCAAACTTGTAATACATAGATGGCCTGGATTTATTTACTTGTATAAGGAGTTGTAATTAAATGCAGCTCCTTTTCTATTAAGATGCTTATTGCAGGGTCAAAAGTGTCGGTTGAATGATAGAATACATTAAATCTTCAGCATACATTGCTGGTTAATAATTTCATGTAGTTTACAAATAAATTCCGTGTGTATTTCTTTTCATAAGATCTATAATTATACAGAACATTTATGCCCTGAAGTCGTTTTATCCTTTGGCTTCTATAATAAAAGCTTATGACATCAGGACAAACCCCCGAAATACAATTTGCTGTGGTTACAGGTGCAAGCCATGGATTAGGTAAAGCATTTTCCGTAGCCCTGGCTAAGAAAAATATTAATCTCATTTTAGTGAGCCTTCCTAATCAAAAGCTTCCTGATCTATGCCATGAGCTGTCGGTGAAGTATGGCGTTAAAGTAGCATGCTATGAAACCGATTTAACGATTATTGAAAACGTGTTGGCATTGGCACACTGGATTAATGAACGATTTAATGTTCAAATTTTAATTAATAACGCGGGTATTGGTGGGTCCAAAAGATTTGTTGATGCAGAGGTGGATTATCTAAATACCATCATACAACTAAATATCATGTCTACTTCTATTCTTACCCATCAACTTCTACCTAACCTGATGAAACAAAAGCAATCATACATCTTAAACATTTCCAGTATGGCAGCTTTTTTACCCATGGGTTATAAGACCGTTTATCCGGCATCCAAAAGTTTTATTCACTCCTTTTCTTTAGGATTATATACAGAGTTAAAAGAGATGAATGTTTTTGTAAGTGTGGCTTTTCCGGGTGTGATGAAAACAAATGGCGATGTAACTGCCAGAATTTCAAGCCAGGGGTTTTTTGGAAAGCTGACTTTGCTTGAACCTGACAGAGTCGCTGATTATTGCCTTCAGCAATTGTTCAAAAAAAACAGGGTGATTATCCTGAATCCGGTGGTGAGTACCATTTTAAGAATTTTGCCCAACTGGATAAAATTACCCTTGCTGACCAGGGCCATGAAAAAGGAATCGGAGCTATGAAAGTGTTTCTAACGGGCATCAGTGGACTTCTGGGAACCAATCTGGCCATTGATTTATTGGAAGATGGATATAGTGTGAAGGGTTTAATACGCGATCGGTCAAAATACAAGGGCCTGTATCACCAAAACCTGGAACTAATTCAGGGGAATCTAAGCTATGAATTGGCCCCCTTTTTATCCGATGTAGATGTTGTTATACATGCAGCAGCAGAATCCAACCAGCACTTGATTAACTATGCTGATTACTGGACAGTTAATTGTGAGGCTACTCAACGATTGCTGGATGCAGCCATCAGAAGTGGGGTTAAAAGATTTGTTTTTGTCAGTACCACGAACACATTGGGTTATGGTTCATTGAATGATTTAGGTAATGAACAAAAGAAGATGAAATTCCCTGTCAGCGCTTCTTTCTATGCTAAAAGCAAACAGGAAGCTGAAAGTTATTTGTTGCAATACCTGGATAAAACAGAGATCATCATTGTAAATCCGGGTTTTATGATCGGAGCCTATGACAGTAAACCAAGTTCCGGAAGAATTATCCTGATGGGTTTGAACAAGAAGATCATCTTTTATCCATGCGGCGGGCGAAGCTTTGTGCATGTAAGAGATGTGGCACAAGGCATTATCAACAGCATGAAAAAAGGGAAGAACGGTGAACGATACCTGTTGGTAAATGAAAATCTGACTTATTTGGAGTTCTTCCAGAAATTAAATGCCATTACATCCCAGAGGCCTGTAATGGTAGAAATCCCTAAACCGGTATTAATGGCATTAGGTTATGGGGGAGATATACTGCGGATGTTTGGCATTAAGACAAGCATAAGCTCGGTAAATATGAGGATATTATGCCTGAATAACTTTTATTCAAACCAAAAATCCATAAAAGAACTGGAGGTGAGATACCAGCCTGTTGAAACGGCTATCAAGGATGCTGTAACGTATTTCCAACAAAATAATATCCTTGCAAAACGATAGTACCTGTCAGTAGTTAAACCATATATCCAATAATTTCCTCAGAGAATAATTTCCAATTCGGTAGATATATCGATGAAGTTAATTAATCTATTGGCTTCTGGAGCCTAATATATTGCAGGAAGAAAGACCAAGCGGATATTTTCTTCTGATGAATTACTTTTTCCTGAAACTACAGAACAGGAAATTCTGAATAGTCCCGGAGGGAGTGATATGATTGTCTCTTTGACATTTCACCAGATCAAATGCATGGCCAAACCTTTGGGCCATTGTTGACTCTGAATATTGTTTAATATCCAGTCCACTGCATTTCGTGGGGCCGGATTCAGAGAATGTGCCGATCACTAAATAGCCATCTTTGCTAAGTGTTTTTTCAGCTAAAGCAACATACCTGGAGATCTTATCTTCTGTAGTCAGGAAATGAAAAGCAGCCCTGTCATGCCATAGGTCAAAGTGAGC
>JACMKG010000045.1 GCA_014380255.1 Prolixibacteraceae bacterium
CAAAAGGAGAAGTGGAAACCGGATAATAGTTCAATTGCTGATGTGCATTGCTGAAATTGTAAATTGTAAATCGTCTAATTGTAAATAAAGGGATAACAACATTAGTTGCTATCCCCTTTATATTTTCAGAAACCTTCAGCTGCCGGATCATTTATGGGTGGATAAATTTTAACCCGTTGGCCTTGCTTTCCTGTGAAATATACATCAGCATTTATCTAAAATGGAACACAAATAAACACCAATAAAAAAGGCAATACACACCAATAGAGAACAATGTAAAAACACACAGGGGTCCATTATAACAGGTCATTCATTGGTGTTCATTCTGCTTTTATTTGTGTTCTATTTGTGATCCTTCGTTCTTCCGGTCCTAACTTGTTTCTTAAAACAGCAAGCCGATCTTAATACCTGAGTTTATCACTAAAGGCGTATCATTCGTTCCCCCGAGGAAGGCAAAATGACCAGCACGATACGAATCATTCGATCCAAAGCCATAGCCGGCACCAATGTGCCAGTCGACCAGGAAACGATCAGCAAACACCCATTGTTTGCCCACATTCAGCGTGAAAGCTGCCATGAAGATATTCTCTTTTCTAACAGTCGGTCGTTGATTGTAGTAGTAATCGTAATTAGTGAAGGAATAGGACGAAAATGCGATCTCAGGCTTGAAATAAGAACCTTTCAGCAGGTGGGCATAACGCATGCCCTTGAGATAAAAATCAGGGCTCTTGATAAACTTATAGCCCACTTTCAGGTAAGCGCCCGCGGCATCTTCATAGCTATCAAATTCCATATCATCTGAACCAAGGCCAATGATGCCAAGACCTACTTCCAAACTCCTGCCGGGCTTCAGGCTGCGCTCGTAACTGAAAGCGGTGGCCCCGGTCAGAGGTGAGAAGAAATGAAACTTGAGGGCATTCTTACGCTGGTCGGCATAGTTTTCCTTGCCATACATCGAATCCGACAATTCCATCTCGCGCCCATCACTAAAAACAATGCGCGCCACCTTGTTCTTGTCGACACCGAACAACAGGTCGTCGCGATAGCCTTCCATCACGTACTTGATCTCATCATCCCCAATCTCACGCACCTCGCACACAATGGTCTTTCCCTCATGCAATACCAACTGATCGCCGTACCGCTGCTGAGCAACAAGCACCATAGTAAACAACAAAAGCAAGCAGGTAATTTTCAGTTTAGTCATCATAGCTGTAAGATAAAAAGGTTTGGCATGCGTTTCCTAATCAGCAGTTGTAAAAAAGAAAGGCTCCTAATTCATATTCTGAAAAAATAAAGACCTATTCCTTTCATTGTGTAAATCTACAATCTTTTAGTTAACATTTTATTGAATGGTTACAGAAAATCATTTTGAGGGAAGAACAAAGTGCCTGAGTAACTTAGTGGCTGAGTACCTTAGTAACAAAGTATCAGTTTTCCATCGTCCCCTCGTGTTTTTTCGCCCCCTCGCTCCCTCGTCTTTCATTTCCTGGCTCGCATCTTGCTATACTACATTCAACATTCAACATTCAACATTTCCTTCTCCTTTACAATTACTTTTCATTGGACCCCAAAAACAGCCTTTCCTTATGAAATGATCGTTTTCGTTTGCTCATTTACAGGGTTTTGGTTAGGTTTGTAGTTCAAATTCAAAAGTCATGTCTGGTAAAGTAATTGTCTTTTTTGTATTTTCGGTGCTGCTCGTTATTTTCACCATTCAGAATCAGCTCGAGATCAATATTCGCTTTTTGGAATGGGAACTTAAGGAAGTGCCGCTGGTAATGGTACTGATAGCCGGTTTAATCTTTGGATTCCTGCTGGCCATGATGCTACAGCTTCCTACCATCCTGAGACTAAAAAAAGAATTGAAGAAAGTGATCACTGAGCTTGAGAACGACAATGTAGTTGCTGATGCCGATGAAGATATGAATTCGGAGGGAATAAGCATGGGAAGCGACTATAAAGGAGGATTTTTTAACGATTAAACATGACATCCAGCCCCGGACTTTTACTGAGCACCGCTTATTGCGGCCCTGTAAGCTATTTTGCAACCCTGGCAGCCTTTGCCCGCTGCAACATGGAACAGCACGAGCATTTTATCAAGCAAACCTATCGCAACAGGGCCATCATCCTGGGTGCTAACGGGCCCGTTTCGCTCATCATACCCGTCGAGAAGGGACGCGAACAGAAGATTAAAATCCGCGATTTGCGCATCGCCTACGACGAGGATTGGCAGCGTAACCACTGGCGTACCATCTTCTCGGCCTATAACTCCTCCCCTTTCTTCGAATATTATGCCGACGACCTGGAATCTTTTTTCCGCAAGAAACATATGTTCCTCTTCGACTTTAACCTGCTCCTTACTCAAACCCTGATCAAGGCCATGGAACTGCCAACCAAACTACTCCTGACCGAAGCTTTCGAACAGGTACCACCCGATACGGTTAACATGAGGGAACATTTCAGCCCCAAGGCACACCGGCAACTGTCAGGCTCTTTTTTCACGCCCCAGCCCTACACCCAGGTATTCGGCGAGAAATTCGGTTTTGTACCCGACCTAAGCATCCTCGACCTGCTCTTCAACGAAGGCCCCTCGGCTCTGTCCATCCTGGAAGAAAGCTGGAAAAAATAGAGCTTTCCACTTCTGTAATGGAGATCGGATAGCCCTAACCTGCCTTCTACCTGGCCCAATAATAATTCGGATATAATACGGACATAGTTCGGATATAGTTCGGATATAATTCGTATCTTGTCGAATAATCTCCGTATTATTTACGAATTAAAACCGAATCAAGTATGGCCCTGGTAACAAGCAATGGCAGCACCAATATTGTCGGCAAAATTGGTGAAGTGGTATATGTACCCTACAAAGGGGGCACGTATGTTCGAAAAGCGCCGACCACAAGAAAAGGAGCACGCACCCCAGCAATGCTTTTGAACCAGCAACGCTTTGCCTGCATGCACAGGTTCTGCGCCCAGTTCAAGCATACGCTCATACCCCAGATATGGAACGATGCAGCCACAACAAACAGCGGGTACAACCTCTTTATGAAAGCCAACAGCCCGGCCTTTGCAAAGGATGGAAGCATTGCTGAGCCTTTGCTGTTGAAATTCTCAGTAGGTGCCCTGTTGTTGCCAAAGGAAATGTCGGCCCAAAGGACAGCCCCTGAATCGAACACAATACAGGTAAGCTGGGCGAAGGAAGATCATATACGTGGGTTCCGGTTATTGGATGAATTGATGGTCATTTCGTCTGATGGGGTGAAGTTCTCGCTTCTAACATCCACAGGCCTTTTAAGAAAGGATTTGCAGGGTACTTTTGAATTGCCTTTACTGGCTGCCCAACCCGGATACCTTTACCTGTTTTTTAGGAGTGAAGACAGAAGGGAATTTTCGGCCAGCCGTGGGTTTAAAATTTGAGAATATTTCCGGAAGTCATGGTTACAGTTTTCAATGCTTTTTTAATAGTTTCTTTTCAGTTGTATCATTTACAAATATTTATGATAAAATTAATAAGAGCGAGTTCTGGGATGGATGTTTTGGCTACGAAGGTTGAGGCAAAAGATAAGGTTTCATTAATCAGCATATTCTGCGTTTTAATGAAGTAATTAATTAATCATGCATTTTTGCATCAATTTTAGCCATCAATTTTGTCAATAATATAGTCCTGCCCCGTCATGCCGCTAAGCTACCAGATATCCCAAAGGGATTTTATATACGCCTGAAAGACGCTTTATAAAATTTTGGGTTAGGTGGTAATTTTTTGCCTACTTTTATTCACTGAATCATCAACCCAACTTATCATGAAAAAAATAACCTCAATTACCATGGCCTTGTTCTTGATGGCGATGGTTTCGTGCACTTCAAAACAGGAAAAGATGGAGAATAAATTACGGGAGTTTATTGCCAACGTAGAGCCTCAGGTAAAAGCACTGGTGCAGGAAGCGTCCATAGCAAGCTGGGATGCTTCCATTACCGGGAAGGCGGAAGATTATAAAAAATCGGAAGACGCTCAGCTTAAATTGGTAACCCTTTTTTCCGATACGGTTCTCTTTGCTGAATTAAAGTCGATCAAAGAATCCCAAGGGGTAAAGGATTCTGTCCTGAATCGGCAAATGGAAGTGCTTTATCCAAACTTTCTGAGAAACCAGGTAAAGAAGGAACTGCTTGAAAAGCTTGTTGTAATGAGCTCGGAACTGGAGAAAAAGTATTCGAATTTCAGAGCCGATTTGAGCGGAAAGAAAGTATCGGATAATGAGATAGAACAAATTCTCACTTCGTCGACCAACTCCAGCGAGCTGGAAGCTTCTTGGAAAGCTCATAAAGCAATCGGGAAAGAAGTTTCGCAGGATATTATTGCCCTGGTTAAACTAAGGAATCGGATTGCCAAAGATCTGGGCTATGAAAACTATCATACCATGAGCATGATTTTATCAGAACAGGATCCGGAAGAAGTGCTGAGGCTTTTTGATGAACTCGATACCCTTACAAAAGGTACTTTCGCAGGTTTGAAAAATGATATGGATGACTATTTTGCCAAGCATTATAAACTTTCAAAGGATCAATTAATGCCCTGGCATTACCAGAACCGCTTTTTCCAGGAGGCTCCCAAAATTTACAATGTGGATCTGGATAAATTCTATAAGGATAAAGATATTGTTGCACTTACCGAAGAATTTTACAAAGGCATCAACCTGGATGTTGCGGATATCATTCAAAATTCTGACCTGTATGAAAAAAGCGGCAAGAATCAACATGCCTACTGCACGGATATTGATCACAATGGCGATGTGCGGGTACTTTGCAATGTTAAGCCTACGATGAACTGGATGAACACGATGCTTCACGAGTATGGTCATGCTGTTTATTCCAAATACTACGATCCTCAAAAGCCGTATCTTTTGCGCGATGCCGCTCACACTTTTACAACCGAAGCCATTGCTATGATTATGGGCCGCAATGCCACCAACCCGCAGTGGATGGCAGACATGAATATTGTTACTGCTGAGCAAAAGAATGAAATTGCGGAAGTATGTCAGAAATCAATGCGCCTGGAGCAGCTTACCTTCAGCCGTTGGGCACAGGTGATGTACCGTTTCGAGAAAGCTATGTATGCCGATCCTGATCAGGACCTGAACGCTTTGTGGTGGAAGCTGGTTGAACAGTATCAACTGCTTAAAAAACCAGAAGGAAGGAATGAGCCGGACTGGGCTTCGAAAATACATGTGGCGCTTTACCCGTGCTACTATCATAACTATCTGATGGGTGAATTATTAGCTTCCCAATTATTTTACTATATTTCTGATAACGTTTTAAAAAATAAGGATTATAGCAATGTAAGTTTTGTGAATCACCCGGAGGTAGGGCAATACCTGAAAGAGAAGGTTTTTATGCCCGGAATGTTGTATGAATGGAATGATATGATTGAACGTGCAACAGGCGAAAAGCTTACTGCAAAATACTATGCGAAACAGTTTGTGGAATAACCAAATCGGCCCATCAAAAGAAAACGAGGGAGTTCTGTTTTAGGACTCCCTCGTTTTTCTTTTGATGGGGGTATTATCAATTTGTTGCTAAGTTTCCCACGGTCTTTTAAACCGAACCTCCAGATGAATAACTTGATAAGATGAAATCTATCCCGGGTTAGTATCACCGCTAACGCGGCTTTGTTTGCATGGCATGCCATTCTACCATACTTTGACCGCTAACCCGGCTGTCCAGGTGCGTAGTACTGATAGTATAGGAGAACTTGTGTTTGTTATATTGTAGATACTGTGATTACTTCCAAATTAATTGTTAATAACGCAAACTTAAGAGAGCTGGGCAAAAAAAAGGACCTTCATTGAAAGCATAACAAAAGGGCATTTTAAAAATCGGATACAAGGGGGTGCCGAAACCAGTTCGGCATGACGGCTTTGAATGGGCAGCATCCATCCACCGAAGCGTCTTGCCGAACTGGTTTCGGCATCTCCTGAAGTACCCTAAATGATGTTTTCTGTAC
>JACMKG010000303.1 GCA_014380255.1 Prolixibacteraceae bacterium
GAAGGATACCTACCGATAAAGAATTATTTTCGTGGGCCAAAGAAGCTGAAAGCCGTGGGGCAGGGGAGATTCTCTTTACTTCGATGAACCACGATGGCACTAAGGCAGGCTTTGCAAACAATGAGCTGGCAAAAATGGCCGATATGCTTCGAATTCCCATCATCGCATCCGGGGGGGCAGGCAGCATGGATCATTTTGTGGATGTTTTTACCGAAGGGAAAGCAGATGCAGGCTTGGCTGCAAGTATCTTTCACTACAAGGAAATCGCTATCCCTGATCTTAAAAATTACCTGAAGAGCAAAGGTATTGCCATTCGATAGGAGAAGGAAAAAGGATAAAGGAAAAAGGGAAAGAGGTTGAGCAGTTACCCCGACTCTGAAGGAGTCGAATGTTAGTAGCCATGGGTGCAACCCATGGGGAAGACAAGAGCATCAATCCTTCAGTCCCTCAGTCCATCAATCCATGACGAGCCTTTCATCTTTCTTAGTCGATATTTTATATTTTTTATGAATTTTCATACATCGAACTCATCTTTAAATAGTAAACTTGCTAATAGAAATAATACATATATTAAAATGGAGAACATAGGACTTGATTTTACCAAACTGAATGGCCTTATTCCGGCAGTTATTCAGGATAATACAACCTTAAAAGTATTGATGGTTGGCTTTATGAATGAGGAAGCTGTTGCCAAAACTGAAGAAACGGGTAAGGTAACTTTCTTTAGCCGTACGAAAAACAGGCTGTGGACCAAAGGAGAAGAATCGGGTAATTTCCTGAATGTAGTATCGGTGGCATCTGATTGCGATAATGATACGCTTCTCATCAAAGTAAACCCTGTAGGACCTGTCTGCCATACGGGAGATGATACTTGCTGGGGAGAAGAAAACGAAGAAAGCGACATTCTGTTCCTTGAATTCTTACAGGATTTTATTGACCAGCGTAAAAAAGAAATGCCCGAAGGCTCTTATACTACCTCCCTGTTTAATTCAGGTACTCGTAAAATGGCCCAGAAAGTGGGAGAGGAAGCGGTGGAAACCATTATCGGTGCAATGGCCGATGACGATGAAAACTTCCTGTATGAAGGCGCCGACCTGTTGTATCACCTCATCGTATTGCTTTCACACAAAGGATACCGCATCGAAGATCTTGCCCGTGAATTAAAGAAACGGCATAAATAAGTTTTTTAAGTGCCTGAGTGTCTGAGTACCAAAGTGCCTGAGTAATTGTAATTCTATTGATAATTGCTTTGTAACTTTGGTACTCAGGTAATTATTGAATTTACTTAATTGAACTTATAAATGATGATAACATTATCTCGATTTCCCTTAAATCTTTATATAGGGAGTCAAATTGATCCTCATCAATGTATTTAAGATTCTTTGATATTTCTACTTGGGTTTGCAACTCATATAATGATCCTATGGAAATTTTCAGGAACCGTTTAAAATCAATGCTTGAGTTTCTTCCAAATCCTTCAGCAATATTTGAAGGTACGGAAACAGCACACCTCCTCATTTGACTGGTCAATCCAAAAAGTTCCTCTTTTGGAAACTTTTGAGTATACTGATATAATTTTGTTACACAATCCATGGCTTTTTGCCAAACTTTAATTTCCCTGAATGTTTTCATAATCTATATTTTTTACTAGATTTACTGAGACACTAAGGTACTAAGGAACTTATGAACTATTTTATAAACCTTCATAAAGTTCTCCAAAATCCTCGCTCCTGCACTTCCATACTCAGGCACTTAGGTACTAAGTTACTCAGGCACTTTTCTCCGAATGTACCTAAATTGTTAAAACATCACCTTTTACGAAAACTTAAGGCCTCACT
This sequence comes from Prolixibacteraceae bacterium, assembly GCA_014380255.1. The sequence continues at coordinate 1,839 of JACMKG010000303.1, forward strand.
TTTCGTAAAATCAACTGCGAATGGATTATTAGGCTATCTTTGCGCCTTCATTTTTGGAACCTATGCAGAAAATAAGAAACATTGCGATTATTGCCCACGTCGACCATGGTAAAACAACTTTGGTTGACAAGATGATTTACTATTGTAACATCATGAAAGACCATGAGAAGAAACAGGAGTTGATTCTCGATAACAATGACCTGGAACGTGAAAGGGGAATTACTATCCTGGCTAAAAACGTTTCTGTAATTTACAACGATATAAAAATC
>JACMKG010000304.1 GCA_014380255.1 Prolixibacteraceae bacterium
CCAGTTCGATAGGTTCCCCGTAAATATCGCTTTCAAAATCGAACAGGTGCACTTCGATGCTCCGGTTGTCGGCATTGTGGTTGATCGTGGGACGGCTTCCGATATTCAGCATTCCATTGTATTGCTGATTCCTCACTTTTACTTTCACCGCGTAAACGCCGTATCCGGGGATGATCTTGTCGGGATCGGTAGCTTCCACGTTGGCCGTCGGGAACTGAATCTTTCGGCCCAGCTTCTGGCCTTCGACCACCGTGCCGTGAAGCGAAAAGGGATAACCCAGAAAAGCGTTGGCTGTTTGAAAATCTCCTTTTTGAATGGCTTCGCGTATCTTAGTGGAGCTGACATGGGCTTCGTTCATCAGCAAAACATCCAGTTTCTCAATCTGGAAATCAAAGCGTGAAGCACATTTTTTAAGGAATTCAAAATCTCCCTGACGATTTTTACCGAATTTATGATCGTAGCCTACTACCAGGAATTTGGTGTGAATAAGATTGACCAGCACTTTTTCCACAAATTCTTCATACGTCAGCTGAGAAAATTCCCTGGTAAAAGGATAGATGATCAGGTGATCAATTCCCGATTGTTCGAGCAAGGCTATTTTTTCTTCCAGAGTCGTTAACAGCCGTAAGTTCGTTTCCCCGGGTGCCACCACCTTGCGCGGGTGAGGATCGAAGGTAAAAATGACAGATTCTCCATTCAGCGCTTTGGCCCGCTCGCACAGAGCGGTGATTATCTTACGGTGCCCCAGGTGCACGCCATCAAAGGTACCGATGGTAAGCACAGGGTTGTGAGCTTTAAAATCATGGAGGTCTCTGTGTATTTTCACAAGTCGAAATATTTGAATTCGGGTTCAAAAATAGTCATTTCAATGGGCAATTATCACATACAGTCAATAACCTGAGTTCGGCATGTAAAATAAACACACACCCAGTTGCTCGGATATAGAACACTTACGGAAAGCAAGACAAGAGACAAAAGACGCAAGACATGAAGGAAGTGATGATGAGAATATCAATCCTTTCCGCCAAAGCGGATAAACAATCCATTGGTTGCCAGTGATCAGCCACAGCATGCTGAAACCCATGCGTCCAGCCCCATGCCCTATGCTTTTTCCCATTCCTTCAATCCCTCAGTCCTTCAGTTATTATTCTGTCCCGAATTCCCGGAACTTCTTTGTCAATTTCCTTTCACCGAACTCACATTAAATAACTCTGAAAATGTTAGTATGTTCAAAGATTTGCAAAGTGAGTCTTTATGAAGCTGAAATTATTATTTTTATGCCGTTATTTACTAAAACTACTAACAGTGAAAAAAATATTTCCGGTTTTACTTTTTATAGTGGCTTTAATCGTTGGATGCAATAAGCACGAGGGGTATGTAATTAGTGGTAAGATTACCAATGCGGAAGATAAATATATTTATCTGGATGAGCTTCGTGTGGCCTCGAGCGTTCCCATTGATTCGGTAAAAATAAAAAAAGATGGAACTTTTGAATTTAAAGGAAAGATCAGCTACCCGAATTTTTTTCTGTTGCGTCTTAATGAGAAGAATTTTATAACCCTGTTGGTGGATACGACCGAAAATATCAACGTTTATGGCGATGCTGCCAATTTCTCGCGTGAATATGTCGTGGACGGATCGCAAGGATCCCTGCTTGTTCAGCAGCTCAACGAACAGCTTACCAAAACCAAGCAGAAGCTGGATTCCATACGCTCACGAATGGTGATATTCCGGAATCAGGGTAATTACGAGGTGCAAAAAATAAGATGGCAACAGGAAATGGCTGATATTAAAAACAGCCAAATAGAATATTCCACTTCCTTTGTTCAAAAACATCCCTTTTCAATGGCCTCCGTGCTTGCCCTTTATCAGAAATTCGATAATTCGAATTACGTGGTTCAGGATTTGTATTCCCTGAAAGTGGCCGCCTCGGCCCTGAATCAGGTTTTCCCCAAATCAGAGCATGTAAAAGCCCTTTATGATAATACGGTAAAGTTAATGGATCAGGAGAAAAACATTAAACTAAGGGAGTTTATCATGCAGAATGGTACCAATTCACCCGATATTGTTTTGCCTAATTCCAATGGCCGGGATATCGCTCTTTCATCGCTCAGGGGAAAAATCGTGCTTCTTCAGTTCTGGTCAGCGGAGGACCGTGTCTCACGCATTCAGAACGAGGCGTTAGTGGAACTTTACAGCAAGTATCAATCCAAAGGCTTTGAAATATACCAGGTGAGTATCGATACCAACCGTAGCCTATGGCTGGACGTCCTTGGGAAAGACAAGATGACATGGACCAACGTGGGCGATATGAAAGGCAGCGTAACAGCTCTGAATAACTTCAATGTACAAAGAATCCCTTCCAACTATATACTAGACCGGGAAGGAGTGATCGTGGCCCGCGATTTGCAAGGCCCTGACCTTAACCGGGCTGTGGCAAAGCTGACTAAATAAGAGTTTATTAAATGAATGATATGAAAGGCGTAGTCAAAAAGCCACAGGATTGACTCTGTCGATTTCACTATTATATTTGTGCACGATTTGGTGAACCAATACAAAACATTTTGAAAGACCAAGGCAAGAAGGCATATTTTATATCTGATATTCACTTGGGAGCACCTGCTCTGAAGAACAACAGGGAGCGTGAGAAGGCTTTTGTGAGTTGGTTAAACGAAATTAAAGAAGATGCCTCGCACCTGTTTCTGATGGGCGATATCTTTGACTTTTGGTTTGAATATAAAACCGTTGTACCCAGAGGATTTACCCGAACCCTGGGCAAGATCGCTGAACTGGCAGACTCGGGCATTGAAGTGCATTTCTTTACCGGCAATCACGACGTGTGGGTTTTTGATTATCTGCCACAGGAACTGGGAATGACCCTGCACCGCAACGAGCACCGGACGACGATTGGTGGAAAGAAGTTTTTCCTCGCTCACGGTGATGGCCTGGATCAATCGGATAAAGGGTATTTGCTGCTTCGAAAGCTGTTTACCAACAAAACCCTTCAATGGCTGTTTGCTCGCATTCATCCTAATTTGTCTCTTTCCCTTGGTTTTCGCTGGTCAAAACACTCCAGAATATCAAAAGGTATTTCAGGAGAAGATTTTAAAGGTACAAACAACGAAGGAATGTTTATTTTTGCAGAGTCGGTTCTTCAAAAAGAACATTTCGATTATTTTATTTTTGGCCACCGGCATGTAATGGTTGATAGCCCTATTGGTACTAATAGTAGATATGTCAATCTGGGCGACTGGATCAATTATTTCTCGTATGGAGTATTTGATGGGAAAGAGTTTGAATTAAAACAATATAATTATCAAGGCCCAAACGGCCACTGAAAACTGGATTATGACAAAACGGATATATACTAAGATTGTTGGAACTGGAAGTTATATTCCTTCCCGGATCATCAGTAACGATCACTTCAAGGATTACACTTTTTACGATCCATGCACCAAACAACCTTTGGAGAAAAGCAATGAGGAGATCATTCAAAAGTTCAAGGAAATTACCAATATCAGTGAACGCAGGTGGATTGATGATGAGCTGATGAACTCAGACATGGCTGCCATGGCCATTCAGGATGCCTGCCAATCGGCCAATATTGATCCCGAAACCTTGGATTTCATCATCGTAGGTCACAATTTTGGAGATGTCAAACAGGGGTTCAACCATGTTGATTTGTTGCCCAGCCTGGCCAATAAGGTGAAGGCTAAGCTGAACATTAAAAATCCTTACTGTATTTGTCATGATATCATTTCAGGCTGCCCGGGATGGACTCAGGGAATGATTACGGCCGATGCTTACATTCGAAGCGGAATCCATACCAGAGGAGTGGTTGTAGGGGCTGATGTGCTATCCAGAATATCCGATCCTCATGACCGGGATATGATGATTTATGCCGACGGTTCAGGTGCAACCATCGTGGAAGGGGTTGAAAGTGAAGAGCCCACCGGGATACTTTCTCATTCGAGCCGGTCGGATTCGGCGGGTTATTGGAACCTGTTAACCAACGGGGGCTCTTTCAATGAGGAGATGAAAGATAAATTTCAATATATAAAAATGTCGGGTCATAAACTCTATGTCTATGCCATTACCACCGTTCCGGGGGTTGTTAAGGAAAGCATTGAAAAAGCAGGGCTGGATCTGAAAGACATTAAAAAAGCGTTGTTGCACCAGGCCAATGAAAAAATGGATGAAGTGATCCTGAAAAACGTCTTCAAACTGTATAACGAAAAGACGATTCCCGAGGGAATTATGCCCATGACCATCGAAAAGCTGGGTAACTCATCTACGGCAACCATTCCTACACTGCTTGACTTGATCATGAAAGGAAAAATGGAAGGCCAGTCCATCAACCCAGGTGACCATATTGTTTTATGCTCGGTAGGAGCCGGTATGAACATCAATTCCATTGTTTACAAAGCATAGCATAATTTACTGTCAAGAGATATAGGACGAGGGCCGGGAATTTTCCCGGCCCTCGTTGTTTTAATAGGTATCCTCCCTAAAGAGATATGAATGAAAAATCAGGTGAAACTTACCTTGATTTGGAATGGTTTGAGCACAGGTGGAACTTTCAGGAAATGATTATATACCCTCTAAAACAATTATTCGAAATAGCAAGCCCGGGAGTTGAATATTACTTTCAGGCTGTGGTATGAAGTATAAAGTTTTTGCACCAATTTTTCGTATGATTTTCATACCTGCTCATCCACCGTCTTTTTAGAAGGATAATGAATTCCCGTTTTTTTACCTGGATGAGGATTCATTGTCAATGGACTTTTTTTAATTTATTTTATTGTTGTCTTTTTCAAGGTTTAGGTGTAATAAATCAAGTACTTTTGCTACTAATAACCATAAAACTAAAAGCGTTCATATGAACCAGAACCTTTTCTTATTTGCCTGGCGCGAAACCATCCGTTCGGCCTACTGGGGTAAAAACCTTGCCACCACGATCGGTCTTGGCTTCCTGGCCGTATATTTCTCCCTGAATTTCTTGTTTTTAGGATTCTTAATTCCTGAAATACTGACCAAAGAGTTTCCAACTGCCGACCCGGTTAGTAAATTCAATAGTTTTATCCTGGGCTATTTTGGCATTGAACTCATATTTAGGCAACTGATGCAGAAGCTTCCCACCGTTAGCTTTAAGCCCTTGTTGTTGCTGAATATCCGCCGCAGGCAAATTGGGAACTACGTAATACTGCGATCCTTGTTTAGTTTCTTTAATCTTCTGCCCTTCTTTCTTTTAGTTCCGGTGACTTTTTCCATGGTAGGAGCCTCTCATTCGGTGTTGTCAACAATCGGCTGGCTGGTGGCTTTGCTGATATTGGTTTTCAGCAATCATTTTCTTTCCATGTATCTTAAATGGCGTTTCAATGAAGCTGAGTATGGATTCTTTATCCTGCTGGCTGTACTGGCCGCTCTTTTTGCCCTCGATTACTTTGCAATTGTTGATCTAACAGGGGCCGTGGGCCAATTACTCGATCTGGTATTGGTTTATCCGGCTCTTAGCCTTTTGTTTGTGATACTTCCCGTTTTACTTTATCAGCTCAATGCCCGGTTTTTAGCCGGCAGGATGTTTGTTGGAATGCTTGACGGGAAACAAAAAACGGGAAAAATAAATGACTTTTCTTGGCTCAACAGCCTGGGCGAAACAGGAAGGTTCATCGCCCTTGAATTGAAACTGATATGGCGGAACAAACGCCCCCGCTCGGTTGTGATCATGACTGTTTTGATGTTTGCCTACGGATTGCTCGTTTACCAGGGTGAAAAGGGTCAGGAGCCGCCGGAATTCATTTTCATTCTTGGAGGCATCATTCTGGTTGGCATGTTTTCCATCTCCTACGGTCAGTTTTTCCCGGCCTGGCACAGCAACTATTTCTCGATGCTCATGTGTCAGCGTCTGAAGATGAAACAGTTTCTCCGCTCGTTTTACATGCTGGTAACAGTCGTGTCAGTGACCTGCTATTTTATCACCTTGCCCTATGCCCTGATGCATACAAAGATCGTTTACACGCACCTGTCGATGTTGTTATACAATCTTGGAGTGAACATTCCACTGATCTTTTTCTTTGGCCTGTACAGCAAAAAACGCCTGGATTTGAACCAATCGTCGGTGATGAATTACCAGGGAATGGGCGCTTCGCAGTGGATCGCCGGATTGCCTTTGCTTGTATTGCCTATGATTTTGTTTTTTCTGTTTAAACTGGCTTTAGGCGCTACAGGCGCATGGGCTGCTCTGGGAACTTTGGGTCTTATTGGCATTGTCCTGCACCCGGTTATCATTGATTATTTTTCCAAACGATATCTTCAAAAAAAATACGAGCTTATTAACAACTATAAAAATTCCTGATCATGATCCAGATACAAAACCTTATCAAAGCATATAATAAAGAAATTGTGCTGAATATTCCTGAACTGACCATTGAAAAGGGTGAAATCTTTGGACTGGTAGGAAACAACGGCGCCGGAAAAACGACTATGTTTAACCTGATCCTCGATTTGATTGTAGCCAGCAAAGGTCAGGTGGTCAGCAAAGGCATCGTAGTCAGGGAATCGGAAGACTGGAAAGACTTTACCGGCTCATTTATTGATGAGACCTTTTTAATTGGCTACCTGACGGCTGAAGAATATTTTAACTTTATTGGAGGTCTGCGCAAAATGACCAAGAGCGAGATTCAGGAATTCCTTCATTCGTATACTGATTTCTTTAACGGTGAAATCCTGGGAAAGAAGAAGTTTTTGCGTGATTTTTCCAAGGGAAATCAAAAGAAAGCTGGCATTATTGCAGCCTTTATGGGAAAACCCGAAGTGATAGTCCTGGATGAACCCTTTGCCAACCTGGATCCCAGTTCACAATACAAATTAAGAAGGCTGATCAAGGACTTTTCGGTGCGCAACGGCACTACCTTTTTGATATCAGATCATACCCTGGATAACATTGC
>JACMKG010000305.1 GCA_014380255.1 Prolixibacteraceae bacterium
AACTATGTCTCAATGTACCACCGATCGTTCATACGACCCTAACAAAGCAAAAACCAACCGAAGAGAATTTATCAAGAAATCTGTAGCATGGGCCGGCGGCTCCATGATTGCTTTTTCCATGCTGCGCCCCATGGCTTTGCAGGGGCAGATCACCGAAGAAAATGATTCAAGGCTTGCCACCTCAAACATTCAGTACAAAGGCGAGAGCGGGCAAGTGCTGGCATACATGGCTAAGCCTAAAGCAGAAGGTAAGTATCCTGCCATTATCGTTATCCACGAAAACAAAGGATTACAGCCACATATTAAAGATGTGACCCGGCGGTTTGCCCTGGAGGGTTTCGTGGCCATGGCTCCCGATGCCCTGTCGGCACAGGGAGGTACACCTGCCACACCCGAAGAGGCCACCCCTATGTTCCAGAAGATGGATTATGAAGTCACCAAGAAGGATTTTGTGGCAGCTGTTGCCTATCTGAAAACCAATCCGCAGACTACAGGTAAAGTTGGGTGCACCGGATTCTGCTGGGGAGGGGCAATGACCAACCAGGTAGCTGTTAATTCACCCCAGTTAAATGCAGCGGTTCCCTATTACGGAAGCGCGCCAAAGGAAGAAGATGTACCGAAGATCAAAGCCTCCATGTTGTTACACTATGCCGGAGATGACGAGCGCATCAACCAGGGGATACCAACCTATGAAGCGGCCCTGAAAAAAGCCAATATTGATTATCAACTCTATATATACCCGGGAGCGCAGCATGCCTTTAACAATGACTCGAATCCGCAGCGCTACAACAAGGAAGCGGCAGACCTGGCCTGGCAGAGAACCATCGAGTTCTTTAATGAAAAGCTGAAGGGTTAAACAGTATTCAGTGGTCAGTCGCAGTGATCAGTGGTCCGTAGTTAGCCAAGACATTGCTAATAATCATTGTAAGCCATTCATTGAAGCGGTAGCCCAGATTTGAAAGAGGGGTAAGTCTAAATAAACATTGGTGAGTATTCAGTCGCAAAACTTTGTATGAACACTGATCACTGACCACTGCCTACTTATTTTCGCTTTTCCACACCGCGGCTACCGTTTCCACGAATGGCTTGCAGTGGTTGAAAAAGGGCCGGTACCCTTCACACAGATAATTCAGGCCCTGCTCCCCTTCGGGAGTTAGCAGGAAACGATCTTTGGGACAAGCTCCGTTGCACATATCCAGGACTTCGCAACGAAGACAGTACGGTGGCAAGGAGGCTTGCTTGGCCTGCCCGAATAACTTTTGCTGATTGTTCTCAAGTAATTCAACCAAAGGAATTTGAAGGATATTACCTGTCAGATGCAGGGGTTCTACGTAATGATCGCAGGAATAGAAATCACCGTTACGCTCAATAACCGGTACCCGGCCGCAGGTTTTCTTAAAGATGCAAAGCGTATGTTCGATGCCAAAAGCCGTGCGCAGGGCTTCTTCCACCAACTGTATCCTGATGATTCCAATGTCTGAAGATTTCCATTCATCAAAAACAGCTACCAGGAATTCGCCAAAGGCTTTGGATTGAACCGATTGATTCGATACCAGATTCGGTCCATTTAAATTCTTTTCAACCAAAGGTAAAAAAGTAATGTGACGGGCATCCAATTCCTTAAAATACCGGTATACCTTTAACGGCTCATTTACATTGCAATTACTGACCACGCATAAAATTTCGCAGGGAATCCGGTAAGCCTGTAAAAGACGATAACCCCTGAGCGTGCGTTTAAAAGCAGAGCGGCCATCCTTGAAATGCCTGTTCAACGAATGAAGCTCTTCCGGTCCGTCGATACTGATTCCTACAATGAAATTTTCGGAGGCCAAAAAGCTGCACCACTCATCATCCAGCAAAGTCCCGTTGGTCTGAATGCCATTCAGGATACGGACATTGGAAGGTCTATGCTTTTTTTGAATCTCCACGATCCGCTTAAAGTAGTCAAGGCCAGCCAGGGTTGGTTCACCCCCATGCCAGGAGAAGAAAATGTCGGGACCTGCAGAGGCTGAGATGTGCTGCCTGATGTAACTTTCCAGCAAAGCATCTTCCATGCGTGAATGACCCTCCGCGGGATACAACGAATTCTTTTCAAGGTAATAGCAATACTCACAGGCCAGGTTGCATTGAGCACCCACCGGCTTTACAAACACCTGAAAATCATCAGAAGCCTTCATCGTTAAGAGTAGTTTTAGGTTGAAATTGGATTACCTACAATCCCCGACTTCTCGGGTAAAGATATAAAAACCCCTTCGTAAAGAATGAAATACTTCAGAATAAACTTCCACAATTAATTGATTCATCATTAAATAAATTAATTTTAAGACGCCCAATTATTAGGAAGATTAAAAATAAATTACTTATGCCTGATTAAAAATGCATGAATAATTATCTACATCTGATTTCTTTTTTTACAAGATATAAATAAATAAAAGCACCTGCCATGAAACAAGTTACCATCTCGTACATCCTTCATACACCCATCGTACGCCCTTTGTATATCCTAAAAACAGTTAAAAGTATATAAAATATTTTCGATTCACATACGAATGAAGTACTGTATTTGGGGCCGGTACAGGGACGGTAAAAGGGCGGTATTGAACCTTTGAAAGCAGCATTTGAGGTAGAATTTTAGCCTTCGAATTTGAACATATGGAAAGACATTCCCAAGAAGAAGATAAGAGTTGAACAGATGTTTATGATCGCCTAGCTTTCCTTCAAGGCGATAATTATCAGCCAGATAGTAGCAGAAACAACAAAACGCATTTCGAAATACATCCATTATCCTAAATTGATATCTGTTAATTGATTACCTTTGTTTAAAACAAAAATTGATGCCAAAACTATATGAGTATTTCGGATTAATATTTTTATTCTATTCTCAGGAGCATGAGCCAATCCATGTACATGGCAAGTTTCAGGATAAGGAAAGTAAAGCTGAAATATTGTTTGAGAATGGCAAGTTTAAAGAGATTATCATAAAGGAGGTAGCAGGAAAGGAGCCTTTGGATGTTCAAAACATGAAAAAATTCAAAAAGATTGTTGAACTTTACAGGGACGATATTATAAGAAAATGGATTGACTTTTTTATCTATAACATTGAGTTTTCTCCAGAGAGAATAACTAAAAAGATTTGAACCAATGGTTATTTCAATAAATAAGGCTGAATATATAGACGGATATAAGATTCGCTTTTTCTTTTCAGACGGCGAAGAAAGATTAATTGACTTTTATAATTTCATTAATGCTGCCAGAAATCCTATGACAAGGAAGTATCTTGACCTAAAGTTATTTACAAGCTTTACGATTGAATATGGTGATATTAGTTGGAATGATTACGAGATGTGTTTCCCGATCTGGGATTTACATGAAGGAAAGATCTGATACTGAATACATTTCAATTATTTTCCACCACAAAAACGTAGCTTTGCGTAGGAAAAATACCCGATTCACTTGTTATTAGTGGAAAGTAAAAATATGGAAACACAATCGCTCTATCAGCAGGCAATCATTTTTGCCACAGGAAAACACGTGGAAAAGAATCAAACGGTACCGGGAACCAATCTTCCCTATGTGGTCCATCTGAGCAATGTGGCCATGGAAGTAATCATTGCCGCATATCACACCGAGAATTTCAACCTGGATTTTGCCGTGCCTGTTGCCCTGCTTCACGACACGATTGAAGATACTGCAACCGAATTTAGTGAAATAGAAAACAAATTTGGATTGAGAGTAGCCCAAGCGGTTTCT
>JACMKG010000306.1 GCA_014380255.1 Prolixibacteraceae bacterium
CAACTATATTCACGGTATTTCACCTTTTGCAGTTAGCATTGGCTTGCTGGAAGAAGATGAAGTAGTGATGGGAGTGATTTATGAAATCAGTCTTGACGAGATGTTTTATGCATGGAAAGGCAGTAAAGCCTATATGAACGGCAAGGAAATCCATGTTTCACAGGCAGCTACCAGTGCAGATGCTTTGATTGCAACCGGATTCCCTTACTATGATTTTAGCAAGCTGGATCAATATATGAGTGCGATGGACTATTTCATGCGCAATTCCCACGGCCTGCGCCGCCTGGGCTCTGCCGCCGCCGACCTTGCCTATGTGGCTGCCGGAAGGTTCGAAGCGTTTTATGAACATGCCCTTCATTCATGGGATGTGGCTGCCGGGATCATCATCATTAAACAGGCCGGTGGCAGGGTAAGTGATTTCAATGGAGGAAATAATTACCTTTTCGGTGGCGAGATGATTGCCTGTAATGCAAATTTCTATGATGAATTCTATTCGATTGTCAATAAGTACATGGCAGAAAAGCCTTGAGATAGGATAAAAACGAAAGGCGTTTAAGATATGAAAAGGGAGTAGGGAAGTTACTGATGTATTTATCTCGATCCTCTTTGAAGTAAAGCATGTTTTTAATGGCTAATAAGAAAAAAACCTAGTAAATTGCATCCAACTAACACTCACTAAAATGGTTGAAAAAGAAATTGCCCTTATCACTAAGCAGCTTGAAAGTCTGACAGCTAAAAACTTTGATCTGGAAGCATGGAAAAGCCATACGGTCATCTACCTTGAACGCATATTTGGCAAGGAAAGCAGTAAAATAAAGATGATCAAGGATTTAAAATACGATTACTCGAGCTGGAACCTGCGTGATGCAGCGGGAACCGGTAAGGATACTGATCCGGTGCTCATGAAAGCTCGTGAAATACTAGAGGCTACAAGGCTGGAACTGGAGCATCTTGGAATCCCCAAACAGGAAGATGAGAATTTAAAGATATGGTCATTGCTCGAAGAAGAGATGACGGGCAAGCAAATACGGGAAATCAGGGAGATTGTACAATCGGCAGATAAGGAGAAAATGGAAAAGATTGCCAATATGCTGTATAATCTTGAAAAAGAAAATCTGGCGGTCTTGCTGGCAAAGCTTCTTATCCCATGAAAGACAGAGGTCAGTAATCAGTAAAAAGTGGTCAGTAAAAAGTAAACAGTAGGCATTTTACCATTTACACTACGCACACCGTACTTGAAACTTGAAACTTTGAACTTGAAACCATCTAACCATCTATCCATTCAACCATTGATGCATGAGTAATCCCAAAATATCGATTGTAATCCTGAACTGGAATGGGGCTAATCTGCTGCAACAGTTTCTTCCCTCAGTTATTGAATTCAGTAAAGGTGATTCCATTCAGGTAGTTATTGCAGACAATGGATCAACAGACGGATCATTGAAGATGATCAATAAGCTGTTCCCTCATGTGAGAGTGCTTGATTTGAAGAAGAATTATGGGTTTGCTTTGGGTTACAACGAAGCGCTCAAAGAAATAGAAGCCGACTACTTTGTAATCCTCAATTCGGATGTAGAGGTAACGCAAGGCTGGCTCGATTCACCTATCCAGTTAATGGAAGCAGACCAAAGCATTGCAGCCGTTCAGCCTAAAATACTCAGCTATCAAAAAAAGACTCACTTCGAATATGCAGGGGCCGCAGGGGGCTTTATTGATCGATTTGGCTACCCCTTTTGCCGGGGACGCATCTTTGATGAAGTAGAAGCAGATAATGGCCAGTATGACTCTGTAATCGATATTTTCTGGGCAACAGGGGCTTGTATGTTTATCCGTGCTGACCTTTTTCACGAGGCAGGAGGTTTTGATGCTGCCTTCTGGGCCCATATGGAGGAAATAGACCTTTGCTGGCGTCTTAAAAACCGGGGTTACAGGATCGTCTATACGCATGAAAGCAAGGTCTATCATCTGGGTGGAGGCACCCTTTCGTATGACAATCCGCGTAAGTTGTTTCTTAACTTCAGGAATAACCTTTGGCTGCTGTATAAGAATTTGCCAGGCAATCAACTTTTTTTTATTCTGTTTGTAAGAATGATACTGGATGGGGTAGCAGCTTTTAAGCTCGTTGGAGAGTTTAATTTTAATGGTTTGCGAAGTGTATTGAAGGCCCATTATCATTTTTACAGATCATTGAAAGAACTGCATCGCAAACGGTTACAGGTAATGCGCGATAAGCATTTCAGAAAACCTGCCGAAATGCTTTCCAGAAGTATTGTCTTTCAATATTATGTGCGTAAAAGGAAACGGTTTAGCGATATCAGATTTTAATACTGTATCGGCGTAAATCTTAAAACTAAAAGATATGGGAATGTTCGATGATCTGTTTGATTCAGGGTATGGTGAAAAGCAGGTAGAAAATGTTGATTATACCATCAGTCCCGAGGGATACAGGGTGATGACTGAATTCTACCTCGTTAAACGCGGATACTGCTGTTCAAACGGATGCAGGAATTGCCCTTACTGGCCCAAAGCGGTGAAAGGAAACCGTCAGTTAAGGCCTGATGTAGAAAAGAAATATAAAATCTAAATATATGGAGCCTAAAGAAACCAGAATCGTATTTATGGGCACACCCGACTTTGCTGTCGGTACCTTGAAAGCGCTTGTTGAAAACGGCTATAACATAGTTGGCGTAATCACAGCGCCTGATAAGCCTGCCGGTCGTGGGCGTCAGTTGAATGAGTCGGCTGTAAAAAAGTATGCTGTCGAGAATGGCTTGCTGGTTCTTCAACCCGAGAAGCTAAAGAACCCTGAATTCCTGGCTCAACTGCAAAGCCTGAAAGCTGATTTACAAATTGTGGTAGCCTTTCGCATGTTGCCTGAAGTGGTTTGGAATATGCCACCTCTTGGCACTTTTAACCTCCATGCTTCACTGTTGCCCCAATACAGGGGGGCCGCACCGCTTAATTGGGCCATTATAAACGGTGAAAAGGAAACCGGGGTCACTACGTTTCTTCTGGATCAGGAAATAGATACCGGTAGAATCATCTTTCAGGAAAGAATTGCAATTGGTGACAATGATACAGTAGGTGACCTGCACGATCGGATGATGGATGTAGGGGCAGATCTTGTGCTAAAGACTGTTGATGCGCTGGTTCAGGGAAAGGTAGAGGCTGTAGAACAAACAGCGATGATCAATAATCCTGAGGCCATCAGGCATGCTCCAAAGATCTTTAAAGACGATTGCCGCATCGACTGGACCAGGGATACAGAATCGGTTCGTAACCTGATTCGTGGATTGTCGCCTTACCCGGCTGCATGGACTGAATTCATCCATCCGCAAACCTCGGATGTAATGTCTGCAAAAATATATGGCGTCCACCCTGATCGAAGCAGTTTGCCAGGTAAGCCGGGTACACTTCAAAGCGATGGCAAGACTTTTTTGAAGGTTGCCTGTGTGGATGGGTGGCTTTCGATAACCGATCTTCAGCTTTCTGGCAAGAAGCGCATGAAAACAGAAGATCTGCTTCGTGGATTCCATGGAATGGAAAACTGGGGTATAAAGATATAAGAGTATCAAGCGGAATTGTTGTGGAGGCAAAGGCAAAGGCAAAGGCTGAGGCAGGAGGAAGTGATCAGTGGTCAGTGGTCAGTTTATCAATGCTTTATAACAAATAGGGGGCTATCCTTCAGTCCATCAATCCCTCAGTCCATCAAATGAGTATTATCTCCACAGGTTTTCCGATTGATCCTATAAAGACTAAAAAAGAAGGCAGGACACAGAAATAACTTCTGCCCTGCCTTCTTTTTTGTTTTCTGAACGTTTTCTTCTGTTTTATTTCTTGCTGGCAAAGTTTACAATCAGGAAGTAAGTCAGGAATCCAAAGGAGATACACACTAACTCAATGCCGAAGGGTAACATGCTGTTATCCATAAAATGCCGGTAATTGTCTTCATTGTACAGGCTTGGGCTCATTTGATTGATGATGATAAACCCGATGCCTGCAAAAAAGGCTACCAATCCCCATTTCAGCGAAGGGTACTTTTTCGCTTCCTGATTTTCAAGAACCCCTGACGCTACCTTTTGATCCAGAATACCTGCATTTTCAAAATGCCCTGCTTTAATGATCTTGCGTTTAAGTAAAAAATCGGTAAAATTCTTCAGAACTTGATAGATTGCAAAAAAGATTACTGCTGCCATTAACACTTCATTCATAATTTTCAGTTTTAATTGTATAGTAAGATGTGACAGCGGGGATGCAATAAATGTTGCAGTAATGTTTGTTTTTTTTATCTGAAGAAATAATCCTTATTTGTTGCAACATTTTTAACTTCCTTGGTGTCATATTTTATATATGGAGGATACTGAATTAATAGGGCAGATTTTGCGGGGAAATATGAATGCATTTACCTACCTGGTCAACCGGTACCAGAAGTTGGTATTTCATATTAGCTGTCGTTTAATTCAGAGACAGGAGGAGATTGAAGATGTTTGCCAGGATGTATTTATGAAAGTGTACCAAAACCTGGGGAAGTATCGCAATGAATGTAAATTGTCAACCTGGATCGCCACTATTGCCTATAATACAAGCATTAATTATCTTAGGAAATCCAAAAATAAGGCGGAGGTTAATGCTGATGATTCTGCTGCTTTGCGAAATATGACGGATTATAAGTCAGATGATTACGAACGGGCAGATCTTCATCATTACATTCACGAACAAATTAAATTACTGCCTGTTCAATACCGGACAGTTTTGACATTGTATCACCTGGAAGAGTTTTCATACCAGGAAATTGAACAAATCACCGGGATGCCCGAAGGTACTGTGAAAAGCTATCTGTTCAGGGCAAAGGCGCTGCTAAAAGAAAAGTTGAAGCATTTAGTGGATGAGAACAGTTTAAAATCAATGAAGGAGATTAATTGATGAAAAATGAAGAACTTGATACGATCATAGAAAAGTCACTTAAAACAAAGGTGGACTTTTGGCTTTCGGTTGATTTTGCACAAAAAGTGACCTTGACAGTGGCTCGTCGTGAGCAATGGAAAAACGATTTGAGAGAGTATCTTTTGATGACAGGTGTTATCATTGGCCTGCTCTCTGTGGCTGTCGGCTTATATTATTACCTTGACAAGCAATTTATTCTGAATGTATTTTCGTTTGTAACAGGTAATTTGGTGATGGTCATTTGTACCCTGTTTACCCTGAATTTTATTCTTTTGGCCGACAAGGTATTATTGCCTCTTCTTTTTAATAGGGCCAGCAA
>JACMKG010000307.1 GCA_014380255.1 Prolixibacteraceae bacterium
ACCATCGATGAGCATCAGAACGGCCGTTTCCTTGTTTTGCGGCAGTGGCCCCGGGTAGGTAAACATCTTTGGATCGACATCCATATCCGGGTTTTCCTTTTTATAGTTCTTGTAAAAATAATCCGTCTGGGTGGTTCCATGATGGGTGGTAATAAATGCGATCAGTATTTCGGGAAGCCCGTATTTCTGTGCCAGTTTAACCCCGTTGGCAACATGGTCGATGATAATGGCTGAACTTTTCTTGTGATCTATCTGGTCATGGGGATTCATTCCGATAGCCTGATTTTCAATAAAGAACTCCGGGTCAAAGGTTTTGCCTATGTCGTGATACAAGGCGCCTGCCCTTATCAGGAAAGGATTTCCTCCGATCCTGTGGATCACAGCTTCCGCCAAATTGGCAATCTGGATGGAATGCTGAAAGGTACCCGGCGCTTGTTCAGCCAGCTTGCGCAACAAAGGCTGATTGGTATCTGATAATTCGATCAGGGTTACATCTGATACAAAGCCGAACATCTTCTCAAAGATGTAAATAAGGGGATAGGTAATGAAGATCAAGAAACTGCTCAATCCGAACCATTCGAGGGCTGTCCAATTGATTGTATCCAGGTTGCCTTCCTGCACCATGGCCATTGCCAGATAAACGGCCGTATAGGTTAAAAATACCCACAGGGCTGAGAATACAATGTGCGATCGCTTGTGTAACTTGTTCAGGCTGAAAACCGCGATAATACCTGCAAACATCTGGAGTATAATGTATTCATAGCTGTTGGGGGCAAAATAACCGATCAGCAGGGTGGTGATCATCAGGGAAAAGATAGCCGTTCTTGAGTCAAAGAATATGCGCACCAGGATAGGCAGAATAGCCATGGGGACCATATAAATATGAATGGATTCTACCTTGGTGGCAAAACCGGCAAGAAAGACCATTAGAACAATCATCAGAATGATAAACGATAGCTTTCCCTTGTGATCAAAGATATCGCGCCTGTAGAACAACATGTAAAGGAACATCAGCACGATGAAAAATGTGATGATCAACAGCCGCCCTGCTATTACGAGGATGTACTCAATATTGTCGCCTCTCTTTTTTTCATAGGCCTGCTTAAGTGATTCAAGGATCATGTATTTTTCCTGTCCTACCAGGTCTCCCTGGAAAATAATCCTTTCACCGGCCTGCACCATTCCCTTGGTCGTGGAAATCTTATCAAGCAGCTGCGATTTTTCTTTCCGGTTGAGTTCCTCGTCGAAATACAGGTTTTCAACGACAAAATCGCTCAGGTTAATAGTCTTTATAAAATCAGCATAGAAATCTCCTGTCATACCACGAATGGTGTCATTCAATTCTTTATAGGCCGATTTGATAGAGTATAATCCATTGACAGGCGTCCGGATAGCTCTTTTGCCTATCACAACCATAATCTCCTGTTTGCCTGCCAGCTCGTCGTATGAGTCTGCGGATTGCTGTAAAATGCCGGTCCGATAGATATTGCCCAGGATATTTGGTAATTCACGAAAAGCGTTTGTAGGCCTTAATTTATTATTATTTTCTATAAATGCTGATAAGGCCACCGAGAATTCTTCTACTTTAGTGCTTTCAACAAGCGTATCGAGTATAAAGTAGGGGATATAGGTGTTTAATAAGGAATCATTTTCTACTTTTATTTCCGCGTCTGTCTTTAAAATGGCAAAGTTGAAAGGGGCGATTAATGTTTCATGTCTCCAGGGAGTGCCTTTCTGGAATTCGTATTTGAAGCGGCTTTCGCCCGGGAATATCAGAAAGATCACACCAATGCCTGCTATTAATACCATAGCCAGGTAAAACAGGTGGTATGAATGATTTAAACGGGTTAATAACTTTTTCATAAATACTGTATTTTGAAAACGTTTGCAATTTAGAAAGTAACTGTTAAATTTTACCTTTGAGAATCTAAAATAATAAAATCTTTGTTGAAATAGGCATTTTTTACTTCAACCGGTCAGGAAGAATGTTATTTACGCCTATTTCGGATAATATAAATCAATATGAATTACGGAATTTCAAGTTTAAGCATCATTCCCGTGCGAAAGGAACCTTCAGAACAAAGTGAGATGATCACCCAAATCTTATATGGTGAACATTTTATCGTCCATGAAATGATGCTTGGGTGGGCGCGTGTGACCCTGGCTTTTGACGGGTATGAAGGATGGATTGATATGAAGATGATCACTCCCCTGATGGAAAAGACGTACACTAAGATTGAAAAGGCTCCCTTTGCGGTAACTACCGATGTTTTCAACATCATTCCTTTGAATGCTGAACAGACTACCATGATTGTGGCCGGAAGTACCTTACCCTGCTGGAGGCCTAATCTAAAGGAATTTTCCATTCAGACCGAAGTCTTTCAGCATAACGGGAACATTACTTACCGCAAACCGGCCAATATCCGTAAAGTGTTAATTGATCAGGCCTTGAAATATTTCAATGCTCCCTATCTCTGGGGAGGCCGTTCTCCCCTTGGTATCGACTGCTCGGGCTTTACACAGATCATCTATAAGATGGTAGGTCATGCCATTCCCCGGGATACCAGTCAGCAGGTGCATGTGGGCACTGCCATCAGCTTTCTGGAAGAAGCCAAGCCGGGCGACCTTGCTTTCTTTGATAACGATGAAGGACGTATTGTGCATGTGGGAATTATCTGGGAGAAGAACAAGATTATTCATGCCTCGGGCAAAGTGAGAATCG
>JACMKG010000004.1 GCA_014380255.1 Prolixibacteraceae bacterium
ACGGTATTGGACGCAATCTTTCCGTTACGCTTCTCGAAAAGGCCGGCGTTGACAAAAACATCAAAGTCCAGGATTGGACCGATGAACATCTGGCTGCTATTCGTGCAGCAATCAGTGGGAGCATTAAGGTAGAAGGCGAATTACGCTCTGAAACCCAGATGAATATTAAGCGATTAATGGACATTGGTTGCTACCGTGGTATTCGTCACCGTGTAGGCTTGCCTCTGCGTGGGCAGAGTACAAAGAATAATGCCCGTACACGTAAAGGAAAAAGAAAAACTGTTGCTAATAAGAAAAAAGCCACTAAATAATTGATATTTGAATTATGGCAAAAAAGACTGGTTCTACAAAAAAACGAGTTGTTATCGTTGAGGCAATCGGACAAGCGCACATTCATTCTTCATTCAACAACATCATTGTGTCTTTGACCAATGGTAATGGTGAAGTGATTTCATGGTCGTCTGCCGGTAAAAAAGGGTTCAGAGGTTCTAAAAAGAATACTCCCTACGCTGCACAGGTAGCTTCTGAAGAATGTGCTAAGACAGCATATGATCTTGGACTTAGGAAAGTAAAAGTATATGTAAAGGGTCCAGGAAATGGTCGTGAATCTGCTATTCGTGCTATTAGCAGCGTTGGCATTCAAGTGAGTGAAATTGTTGACGTTACTCCACTTCCACATAATGGATGTCGTCCTGCAAAAAGAAGACGTGTTTAATCTAATTAATTAAAACAGTAATGGCAAGATATATAGGACCAAAGTCCAGAATAGCCCGGAAATTTGGAGAACCAATTTTCGGACCTGATAAAGTACTTGAAAAAAAGAACTATCCTCCAGGTTTTCATGGGTTAGCTAGCCGTAGACGTAAAAAATCGGAATACGGTACTCAATTAAGAGAAAAGCAAAAGGCTAAATACATGTATGGTGTTTTAGAAAAACAGTTTTCAAACTTGTTTAAAAAAGCTTCAGCTTCTAAAGGTGTAACCGGTGAAGTGCTTTTACAACTCCTTGAAGGCCGTTTGGATAATGTGGTATACCGCTTAGGTATTGCTCCAACACGTGCTGCTGCACGTCAGTTGGTATCACATAAACATATCAATGTAAATGGTGAAGTAGTAAATATTCCATCTTATCATTTACGTCCTGGTGATGTTGTTGGCGTTCGTGAAAAATCAAAATCTCTGGAAGCGATTACTGCTTCTTTGAATTCACGTCGTCACAGCAAATATTCATGGTTGGAATGGGATAACGCTCAATTGGTAGGTAAATATTTGAACCGCCCTGAAAGAGAAGAAATCCCGGAAAACATCAAAGAACAACTGATCGTAGAGTTGTATTCTAAATAATCAATTACTCAGTATTATGGCAATATTAGCGTTCCAGAAACCCGACAAAGTTATAATGGTTGAAACCGATGAAAAGTACGGAAAATTTGAATTCCGTCCATTGGAACCAGGTTATGGTATTACAATCGGTAATGCCTTACGAAGAATTCTGTTATCCTCTTTGGAAGGTTATGCAATTACCACTGTCAAAATTGACAAAGTTGATCATGAATTTGCGACCATTAAAGGAGTGATGGAAGATGTAACGGAAATCATCCTTAATCTGAAGCAAATTAGGTTCAAACGTGAAGTTGAAGATTTTGACAGCGAGAAGGTTTCAATCTCTTTTTCAGGACAGGATATATTTACTGCTGGGGATATAAATAAATTTATGACCGGCTTCCGTGTTTTAAATCCAGAATTAGTTATTTGCCGGATGGAACCTGAAGTTAAATTGCAGATGGATCTTACCATCAACAAAGGTCGCGGATATGTCCCAGGCACTGAAAATAAACCAATCGATGCTGAGTTCGGAGTTATTCCGATTGATTCAATTTTCACACCTATTAAGAATGTGAAATATGCTATCGAAAATTATCGTGTTGAGCAGAAAACTGACTATGAAAAGCTGGTTTTCGAAATCACCACCGATGGTTCGATTCATCCAAAAGATGCCTTGAAAGAAGCAGCAAAAATTCTGATTTACCACTTTATGCTATTTTCTGATGAAAAGATTACCATCGATTCAGACGAAAAGTTTGCCAACGAAGAGTTTGATGAAGAAGTATTGCACATGCGCCAGTTACTGAAAACCAAACTGGTGGATATGGATCTTTCTGTTCGCGCTCTTAATTGTCTGAAAGCAGCGGATGTTGAAACATTGGGCGAACTGGTTACCTATAACCGGAATGATTTGCTTAAATTCCGTAATTTCGGTAAAAAATCACTTACAGAATTAGATGATCTATTAGTGAGCCTGAATTTGACTTTCGGAATGGATATCAGTAAATATAAACTTGACAAGGAATAAGTAAAAATGAGACATAGTAAAAAATTCAACCATTTAGGAAGAACTAGCTCGCACAGAAAAGCTATGTTGGCCAATATGGCTAATTCATTGATTTTTCATAAACGTATTACTACTACTTTAGCTAAAGCCAAAGCATTAAGAGTATATGTTGAGCCACTTATCACCAAAGCAAAAGACGATGCTACTCATTCACGTAGAACAGTATTTGAATACCTGCAAAGCAAAACTGCTGTGTCTGTATTATTCAGAGATGTTGCTGAAAAAGTAGGAGACCGTCCAGGGGGATATACAAGAATTCTTAAAACAGGCAACCGTCTTGGTGATAACGCAGATATGTGTATCATCGAATTGGTTGACTTCAACGAAAACATGTTGGCAGCGAAGGATGCAAAAGCAAAACCAGCTCGTTCACGTCGCGGCGGAAAGAAAAAAGCTTCCGGTGAAACTGCAACAGCTAAAAAAGATGCTCCTAAAGCTAGCAGCAAACCTGCCGCTGAAGCTACTGAAGCTCCTTCTGCAGAATAGAGGATATTATTTTGATCCAATAAATAAAAAAGGCTGATTTTATCAGCCTTTTTTATTTTCTCAAATTTATAGTTGCAAAGTAACAAAGTGATAACGTAGCTGTATACTCAGGCACTCAGGCACTCAGGTACTTTGTCACTAATACATCTCTTGCTTTTGTTTGATATGATAGTCGATCGTATCGATCAGGTTAGTAATGTTAACGGGTTTAATCAGATAATCATCAGCCCCGCTTTCCATGCATCTGAGCCTGTCGTTTTCAAGATCGTTGGTGGTCAATAAAATGATTGGGATATATTTATTGCGGTGCCTGTCCGATTCCCTGATTCTTAACGTTGCTTCGGCTCCGTCCATGACAGGCATCATCAGGTCCATTAAGACAACATCAAAACTATTATCAGCCAATATATTTACAGCTTCAAGGCCATTATTGGCAAGTTCTATATCAAACTCCTTTTTCAAAGAATATAATAACAACTTTTGATTGATCGGATTGTCATCGACAACTAATAATTTCACGTGGTGGAATTTTAAATAAAACAAATAGTTTTGTATAAATATACGAATTTTGATCATTAAAAAGAAGTATTTTTGATAGCTCATATGTGTCCTTAGATAGCCGACATTATACATTTGATTAAAAAAACTAATAATTGATTAAATATGGCAGATGATAAGAAGATTATTTTCTCGATGTACCGGGTAAATAAAACTTTCCCTCCTCAAAAACAAGTATTAAAAGATATCTCATTATCATTTTACCTGGGTGCTAAAATTGGCATCATCGGGTTAAATGGTTCTGGTAAATCAACGCTGCTGAAAATTATAGCAGGCATCGAAAGTTCCTACCAGGGCGAAGTGGTATTTTCTCCCGGATATACTGTTGATTACCTTGAGCAGGATCCGAAACTGGACGAAACCAAGACAGTTAAGGAAATTGTACAGGAAGGTGTCCAGGAAATCGTAGACGTGTTGAAAGCCTACGAGGATATCAACCTTAAATTCGGAGATCCGGAAGTGTATGAAAACCCGGATTTAATGGATAAACTGTATGCTGACCAAGCTGTTCTTCAGGATAAAATTGATCAGCACGATGCATGGAACCTGGATGCCAAGCTCGAACGGGCTATGGATGCCCTGCAATGTCCGCCGGATGACCAGCTGATAGGTGAGCTTTCAGGAGGTGAACGCCGCCGCGTTGCTCTGTGCCGACTGCTGTTAAAAGAACCGGATGTGCTTTTATTGGATGAGCCGACCAACCATTTGGATGCTGAATCTATCCAATGGTTGGAATTACACCTTCAGCAATACAAGGGTACTGTAATATGTATTACGCACGACCGGTACTTCCTTGATAACGTGGCCGGATGGATCCTGGAACTTGATCGTGGTGAAGGCATCCCATGGAAAGGAAATTATTCTTCATGGCTTGACCAGAAAACCAAGCGCATGGAGCAGGAAGAGAAACAGGTTTCCAAAAGACGCAAATCCCTTGAACGCGAACTTGAATGGATACGAATGGCTCCTAAAGCCCGACAGGCTAAATCCAAAGCCCGCCTGGGTGCTTACGACCGTCTGATCAATGAAGATGTGAAGACAAAGGAGGAAAAACTGGAAATATTTATTCCTAACGGCCCTCGACTGGGTGAGAAGGTAATCTCTGCCCTTGATGTTGCCAAAGGATACGGGGATCGCCTGCTGTTCGAAAACCTTAATTTTGTGTTACCACCCAACGGAATCGTAGGTGTAATCGGCCCGAACGGCGCAGGTAAAACAACTCTTTTCCGCCTTATCATGGAACAGGAAAAAGCTGACAAAGGACTTTTTGAAGTGGGAGATACGGTAAAAATTGCCTATGTCGACCAAACTCACAAGGCAATCGATCCTGAAAAAACAGTCTACCAGGTTATTACCGGGGGAAGTGACCTTATTTCGGTAGGCGGTAAGCAACTCAATGCCCGTGCCTATGTTTCAAGGTTTAACTTTGGAGGTGCCGACCAGGAGAAGAAATGCGGATACCTTTCTGGTGGTGAAAAGAACCGTCTGCACCTTGCCTTAGCGCTTAAGGAAGAAGGCAATGTGCTGTTGCTCGATGAGCCTACCAACGATATTGATATTAACACCTTACGTGCCTTGGAAGAAGGTCTGGATAACTTTGCCGGCTGCGCGGTGGTAATCTCACACGACCGCTGGTTCCTCGACCGTATCGCCACTCACATCCTGGCTTTTGAAGGTGACTCTAAAGTGGTGTATTTTGAAGGTGGTTTCACTGACTATGAGGAAAACCGCAAAAAGAGAATGGGTGATGTTGGGCCACAACGCATCAAATATAAAAAGCTGGTCAAAGATTAATACTGAAACCCACTTCGAAAAGTCTGTTTTATGGAAGAGTTTAAAATTCCAAATTCCAAATTCCAAGTTGCATGCTGATCGGCACGTGACTTGGAATTTGGAATTTGGAACTTTGAACCTTTCAAGGCAGAAACTACTTTTCGGAGTGGGCTCTTACTTGAATTAAAAATTCAGTGGATCCGGGATGATAACTTTTCATCCCGGATTTTTTTTGCCTTTTATAGTGTAACATTTCCAGATTAACAGTAAATTCACTTAAAAATTTCCAATGTATAAAATCATTGATGATAAGGATGAGCGAATGTGGGGCATGCTTTGCCATCTTACAGCTCTTGCGGGATTTATTATTCCATTTGGGAATATTATCGGGCCTCTTATCATTTATTCCATGAAGAAAGATGAGTATGCCTTTGTGGCCGATCAAGGCAAAGAATCATTGAATTTTCAGATATCAGTGCTTATTTATATGGCGGTTAGCCTTGTGCTCCTTCTTTTGGTCGTAGGCGTAATGCTTTTAATGATAATTCCCCTTATCGCTCTCATCCTGACAGTTGTGGCGTCTGTTCGTGCCAATGACGGGGAATATTACCGGTACCCACTTTGCATTCGTTTTATTAAATAGAAATGGTAAAGATTATTTCTTCAGAAATACTGGATGAGTTAACTCAGAAAGCAGCCTCCTCTTCACGCAAGCG
>JACMKG010000308.1 GCA_014380255.1 Prolixibacteraceae bacterium
AAGATGCGGATTTTTCCCTCTTTGATTTCAATAAATTTTTCAGCTTTGAAGTCGCTCAGGGTCCTGATCAGTGATTCAGTTGCGGTGCCGACATACTGCGCGATATCTTCACGTGAAATATCAAGTATGGCTTTATCATCCGGGTTGATATGAAATTTCTGGTGGATTGATACGAGGGCAGTTGCAACGCGTTTTCTTAATGAGTCATAGGCCAGGTGAAGAAGTCTTTCTTCTTTCTCGGCTACATCTACCGATATGAGCTTTATGAATTTTTTGGTGATGTTTATGTCATTGTATATTGCCTGGAGAAAGTCATCTTTAGGTATAAGGTTTATTTCGGCATCTTCCAATACCTCTGCTGTATCTTCATAATTTTTATTTTCAAGCAGAGGAAGATGGCCGATATAATCTCCTTTGTCGTAGAGATTGGTTATGTATTGCTTTCCATCGCTGTGTCTTTTGAACGTTTTTATTTTTCCGGACTGGAGATAATAGAGATATTTTGGTCTCTTTCCTGCGTTATACAATAACATCTTTTTACTTAAAGATTCGGATTCATATTGCAATGGATCAAGCTGAAACATGCCGGAAGAATTAAGGTCCTTTATTAGCTCATTTGCCCCCATATCTCCGGGCAGATAGTTAGCCTTTATCAATTCTATTTTTTTGAACCTTATATTTATCGCGCGCAATAATTCAAGATCATCAAAAGGTTTTGTGATATAATCATCTGCACCCAACTCCATTCCTTTTCTGAAATCCGGTCGTTCTGTTTTTGCCGTAAGAAAAATAAAAGGGATATTTTCAGTGCGAGGGTTATTTTTTAAAAGATGTAACACACCATAACCATCCAGTTCGGGCATCATGACATCACATACAATAAGGTCGGGTAATTCTTTGATTGCCACTTCAACACCTCTTTTTCCATTTTCAGCAGTTAGTACATTAAAGCCCGCGAGCGATAGTATCTCCGCGGTATTTTCCCGGATGTCGGTATTGTCGTCTATTACAAGTAAGTTTTTCATTAAGATATAATTTCTGACTGAAGTGAAGGCAAACTTATCGTGAAAGTTGTTCCTTTACCAGGTTCACTTTCAATAGCTACCGATCCATGAAGCAGGTCAGCATACCGTTTTACGATGTGAAGTCCAAGCCCGGTTCCCTCAATATTTATTGCATTTCTTGCCCTGTAAAAACTGGTAAACATATTGGGAAGATCATCTGCTGGTATTCCTATTCCCTGGTCGATCACAGAAATGATCAGGCGGTTCTCTTCAGAAATCCCCCGCACCTGGATGAGAGATGTCTCACCCGAAAATTTGATCGCATTACTCAACAGGTTAATGAGAATGTTTTTTAATAATTTTTTATCAGAATTAAAAACAATGTTATCAGCGGATTCTATTTTTATAACCTGGTGAGCTTTTAGAATCGCCTTTAATTCATCAACCGTTTCTTCCAGTAAAAGGTTCACTTCAAAAGGTTCTGACTGCGCCGCGATTTTCCCCTCACTCAACTTTCCGAGTGACAGAAAGTCTTCAAGTAAATCATTAAGGTGACTAACAGAATCTTTAATTTTCTTTATATGACGGTCGCGTTTATCCTGATCTTCGCTTTGGGTATATTTCCCAAGTAATACCGCAGATGACAACACAGTGGTAAGCGGCGTACGAAATTCATGCGAGGCCATCGACA
>JACMKG010000309.1 GCA_014380255.1 Prolixibacteraceae bacterium
CGCTGCGGTAATACAAACGGTTTAGTTGCTTTTCCTGTTGCATCTATGTAACAGAAATATGGTTTTCCATAGATTCCATCATCCCGTTTACTGGCAAAAACAAACCATCTGCTGTTGGATGACCAGCTATGGTAGGAATCCGAGTTGGGCCCGTTAACAGCCTTTAAACTATCAATCTGCCCCGTATGCAGGTTTAGCAACTGCAAATCGGCTTCCCGGTGCCAGATAGGGAACGTTCCATAATTGGCAACCGTATAAAGGATGTATTTGCCATCAGGAGAAGTCTTCAGGTGACAGACAGAGCCATTCATTTTGCTGGCATCCCAAATCGTATCCACCTTTGAGCCAATCGTTCCTTCTCCAGCATCAAAACTCACCCTGCAGATGCTGTATTTCAGGGATTTGATACTGTCGGGCAAAGGGACATAGGGAGCCACGCAATAATAAATCCACTTTCCATCGGCTGAAAAGACCGGAAAGGACTCAAAAGCCGTAGAATCAGATAAAAAAGGCTGGGTAGTGGTTTCATTTTTATCGAAGTCCAGCACCACCAAATCAGAGGCTGAATCATAAACTTCCAGCCGTTCGCTTTTATAAGCATGAAGTTCCGGGATAATCACATTGGTTGAAAAAACAGCATATCGTCCTCCGGGATGAAAATTACCGTACACCGCATTGGAGATAATACCTTTCCCTTTGGTATTTATTTTTCTCAATTTCCCGTCCTTGTTTAATATGGTTCCTCCGTTTTTTCCCCTCAGGTGAAACATCGACAAGGAGGCCTTTTGATTGCCATAAATGTGGCAGTTCATACAACTGCCATCGGTTAAATTATTATCAGCAATAACACGTTCTTCAAAAGATTCTATATTTCGTTCCACGATCTGCACCTTATTCCACACCTCATATCCAGGTTCAATTAACCGGTAACTAAGCCATGAATTGATCGAATCGCTTTTTATGTGCCAGTAAAATGGATCATATTGCATCCATTCTCCGTTTTTGAAGGCAGTTACCTTTACTTTAAGGCTTTGCCCTTGCTCGGAAACAAGTAGTGCTTTCCATTGATCCAAAGGAATGCGTATTTTCCTACTACCTTTCACTGTAATTGAGCTGTAATGTCCTTCAATGGTAACTACCATCTTTTGGGTTGAATCCCGCATTAAAAAGTTAAGAGGAGCCACGTTCACCGGAATAGCCACGTCAATATAATCTGGATAGATGGGGGGAAGACTATGAATTGTTTTCACATTGACAGGACCACTGCATGAGAGGACAATCAAGGCTATAATTGCATATATAATAATACTTCTCATTGGTTTTGAATTGTGGCAAAATGAAAATAGAACCAGTACGATTTACCAAAGCGTTTTTCCATGGCTTTCAGATCTCCCTGTTTTTGACCATAGAGTTGAGTATAATCAATAAAATCCTTAATCTTCTGTGGATTGATAGAATATTCAGCTGTCTTTTCAGCAGAAGCCTTGATAGAAAACAGATGGATTAAAAGGGCTTCACTGTAAACAGAAGGAACTGAACGATTGATTCCTTTTCCATATTGCTCATAGGCTTTTACAAATGAATCCAGATCTTTATTAAGCAGATAATGGCACAGCAGGTAATCCAGTGCAATTATATTGGTAGGATTTTGCTCAACAAGGAAGCTAAGCGAAGGTACATAGTCATTTGATTTTCGCAAAGTATCGGCATGCGGGATCTGTTTCTGCTTTTCGGCAAGCCACTGAACGGAAGTAGAGGCATGATTTATACGCTGCCGGTTTTCGGCCCATTTCTTATGAAACAGTGTATTTTGAAGAAGATGCAAATATTTACCGGCAGCAGCGCTGTCTCCATTGATCATGTTAATTTCCGCCAGACGTTTAATCATGCGAGAGCTTCGCTGAAAGGGAGAAAAAGTATTTCCCAGCATGACCGAATGTTGGGCCAGATTCATATCACCCATCAGAAAAAACACTTCATTGCTTACAAAGATAGACTGCCAGTTTTCATCAGGCATCACCGGCAATATCAGCCCGTAATAAGAGGGTTGATAATAATCGAGCAGATATTCAGGCAACACCCCTTTCTGGGATAGGGCCATATTGGTAAAATAAGTGGCACGCCTGTCTTTCAATTGATACTTCTGTGAAAGCTCAATGACACGTTCTGTATTCCCGAAATAAGTTTCACTGTCAAGAGACAGAATCTTCTCTAAATTGAAATTGGCATTGATTGCTATCCCACCTGTCAACACGCCAAGGAAGGCTATTGAAACAGCCCAATTCATCAGTTTTGAATACGTGATTTCAAACTTTTTAAGGTAGAAGACGACTGCAAGGATGAAAATTAAAGTGATGGGCAAAATCACACTCTTTACCTGAAGTGCAGGGTATATGAAGGATTGAATGGGTGTTAACAAATAGATGTGCCTTAATGCCAATGGAATCAATCCGGCAAGAGCAATGATTGTAAGCCATTTTAAACCATTAAAGTGACCTTGCTTCCAATCACGGGCAATTATTAATACAGGCAAAAGAATTACAGATGAACCAGCTATCCAGTAAGCGATGACAATTAGGACCGCACCTGCCGCCATGGAAAGCCATCGGTTTGAAACAATGGAATACATAAGAAACAGGATAAGCACCAATATATAGCCTATAGATACTGATATTCCGTGCAAGATGCCACAATGAAGAATCCAGTCGATACTAACGGGTATCAAAGCCCATAAAGAAGCTTTTTTAGTAGCGGAAATTTGTTTAATAACCTTTACACTAAG
>JACMKG010000310.1 GCA_014380255.1 Prolixibacteraceae bacterium
ACACTTTCGCATGATCCAGTCCTTCATGCAGGCACATGCAATATCAAGTACAAAAACCGCTGGATGATATTCATCTTGAAAACTTAAAGGGGTTAATTATTTTTTTCATTTCCTGTAGCAAGAAATTCTCATTCAATGAACCCTTATTTTTCGCCATTCCCTTAGTAGCAAGGAAGACCCCTCATGAACCTACCCTTCTCACCCTTCTTTTAAAGCGTTGATTTTGATTAGGGTGATAAGGGTGGAGTTTGGGGGTGTATAATCTGCTACGAAGGGTGATTGATCGATACGGGTATAAGTTACAGGTGGATTGACTTTTAAATTCAAAAACATCCAACACAAACGAAATCCGTTATGCGACCTACCGTCTTTTGCACCTGATCCCTTATGCAGTATAGCTTAGCTTTTCGGTATAAATGAAATTTTGAATCCATTGCATAAGGCGCGGTCAATAACGAACCATGCACAAAAACTTCCTGCAAGATAATAAAGCCAATGAAGGGATCACCCTTTCCTTTGCCTTAAAACCCCTTTGGGGCAATGTCATTAAGTGATGGTTTATTTCTGTTTTTTCTCTTGGTGGAATTTGGTGATTTGGTGATTTGGTGGCTATTTTTTCTTGCCACCAAGTCACCAAGACACCAAAGAGAACACCAAAAATTCCGCTAACTTAATGACATTACCCATTTGGGGTATCTTGTATCTTTTAAAAAGTGCAGATCGCTCTCTTCATATAGATGAAATGCAACCCAATGATCATACATCCGCCAATGCCTGTCTATTGCCACCATCTGTAACTCATTAGTAACCCATCTGTAACCTTTCTGTAACCTCAGATACAGAAAGGTTACTAATGAGTTACGAATGGGTATCTAATGCAGGCAATGTTCAGTGAATGTTCAGTGAATGTTCAGACAATCACAGGCCGATAAGTTTCATGAGCGATTTAAAAATCTTAGAATTGCAGAAGATAAAACTAAAAAGAAAAAAGTTATGAGAGGGCGAGGGGACGAAAAAACACGAGGGGACGAGGGTGTTGATCAAAGCAGGATCGCTAATCAATGGAATAATGTCCAATGAGGAAGGACGTCACGTAAGGCCACGATACAACGTGGCCACAGCATATAAAGAAAGTAAAAGGCAAAAGGCAAAAGGCAAAAGTAAAGCATCAGTTCTAAGTATTTAAACACAAAGACACATAGGGCCCATAGGTAAGATAACATTAGAGGATATCCATTAAAAATGTGTTTTTCTATGCGTACTATGTGTCTATGTGTTTTCTTTTTAAATGAATTATAGAAAAGCAATGAAAAAGAAAAGCTAAACCAATCCCTCAGTCCTTATAAAGAAGAAACTCCAAAGTGCGCCTTTCTCTTTTTAAAATGGGGGGAAGTACAATCCTTATTAAAGATTGTCCACCTACTATTACGCTTGATCCCTAATCCGGAGATTGAAGAAATTCAACTTCCTTGAAATGATAACTCATAGTTCTATCATCCGATTTTCTGACAAGTAATTGTCCGATTTTATTGACCCCGACAATTTCCCCTTCAAATCTGCCAAGCTGATCTTTGAACCAATGTTTTTCACGATACCGGTATAAAACGGAAAGAAATTCCTGGTTAATCCGTTGATCTTCATTTTGCTTAAGCAACGAATAATAAGAATCGATTCCGGCAGATAGCTCAGCCAGTATCAGATCGCAATCGTATGTTTTATTTGTCAGTGTAGATAAAGAAACCGGATTGGGGGCATCACTTACAAAATGGGTTTGATTTACATTGATCCCAATGCCGATTACAGAACTTTTAATTGAGCTGTACATGATTGAATTCTCAATAAGGATTCCACCCAGTTTCCTGTCACCTGCATAAATGTCATTGGGCCATTTGACACGAAGATCGGCCACATATTTGCTGAGAGCAGTATAAATACCAAGAGAGACTACTTTTGAAAGCATGAACTGTTTTCTGATATCCAGAAAATCGGGGAAAAGAACGATTGAGAAGGTAAGATTGCTACCGGGTTCACTTTCCCAGAAGTTTTTCAGCTGGCCACGTCCATTGGATTGCTCGTATGCCAAAAAGACAGTGCCTTCCTCCAGTTCCTTTTCTCTCAATTGGCTATTGGCATAGTTGTTGGTGGAATCTACCATATTTAAACGAAAAATGTGTTTTCCGACGATTTGAAACATCTTGGTATGATTAATGGTTGTTATATATCAAAGTAACGTATTAGTCATACAAGTTTAATGACTTATTATAAAGTAAAAAATTTATCTTTGTAAATTCTAATAAATAAATATGAATAAAAGCCTTAAAAAAGCAGAAACTGAACAATTAATAGAAGCCATTGTTGAAGGAATTCAGAGGAAAAAAGGATTAGGCCTCGTTAAAATTGATCTTACTAAAATAAATCACACAGAATGTAAATATTTCATCATATGCCACGGAAACTCAAATACGCAAGTTGATGCGATAGCACATTCGGTGGAAGATACCGTTGAAGAATTGATAAATGAAAAGACATGGCATAAAGATGGATACAAAAATTCCTTATGGATTTTACTGGATTATTCTGATATTATGGTCCATGTTTTCCAAAAGGATACCAGGGAATTTTATGACCTCGAGAACCTTTGGGCAGATGCTCCTATTGAAACTATAAAAGAAGATAACTAAATATAAAATGACAGAAAAGAAATCCAATAAAGGAAAGCCCAGTTTGGGGAGTATGAAGCAATTAAATAAAACTCCCAGATTAAATCCATACTGGATATATGGAGTAATAATTGTCTCATTTCTGGCGATTCAATGGTTTACCCTGGGCGCTGGCCCTGTTGAAACGAATTGGAAAGATGTAAAGACGACCATGATTGCGAATAACGATATCCAAAAGATTATCGTTGTAAATGAAAAAGAGGCCCAGATTTATCTAAAGAAAGAAAGCTTTGATAAGTATAAAGCTAAATTAAATAACGGGTTCACAGCACCGGCAGAAACCGGACCACATTTTTTCTTTACCATCGGATCAGTTGATTCTTTTGAGAAAAATCTGCAGGAAGTACAGACCAATGTGGGTGAGGAAAATAAAATCAGTGTTGAGTATAAAACCGTGCACAATTACCTCGGCGAATTACTCAATTGGATTTTACCATTTGCCATCATCATTCTGATCTGGTGGTTTATATTCAAACGAATGAGTAAGGGTGCCGGCGGCAGCAGTGGTGGCAACATATTTAATGTTGGCAAATCACAAGCCAAGGTATTCGATAAAGATTCAAGGGTATCGACCAACTTTAAAGATGTAGCCGGCTTAGCAGAAGCGAAACAGGAAGTGGAAGAAATAGTGGATTTCCTGAAGAGCCCGGAAAAGTTCACCAAACTGGGAGGTAAAATTCCTAAGGGTGCATTGCTGGTAGGTCCTCCCGGAACGGGTAAAACCTTGCTTGCCAAGGCCGTGGCAGGTGAAGCAAACGTACCGTTTTTCTCCATGTCAGGTTCTGATTTCGTGGAAATGTTCGTTGGGGTAGGTGCTTCCCGTGTGCGCGATTTATTCAAACAAGCCAAAGAAAAATCTCCTTGTATTGTATTTATTGATGAAATTGATGCAATCGGACGTGCCCGTGGGAAAAATCCAAACATGGGATCCAACGATGAACGCGAAAATACGCTAAACCAGTTGTTGACAGAAATGGACGGCTTTGATACCAATTCAGGGGTCATTATCCTGGCGGCCACCAACCGGGCTGACATTCTTGACAGAGCGTTAATGCGTGCCGGACGTTTTGACCGACAGATTCACGTTGAATTACCTGACCTGAATGAACGCGAAGAGATATTCAATGTACACCTGAAACCGATCAAGCTTTCGCATGAAGTTCAATCTTCATTTTTGGCCAAGCAAACCCCGGGATTCTCAGGAGCAGATATTGCCAACGTATGTAATGAATCGGCTTTGATTGCTGCTCGTAAAAATAAAGATATTGTTGACAAGCAAGACTTCCTGGATGCAGTTGACCGTATCGTGGGAGGTTTGGAAAAGAAAAACAAGATCATCTCCATTGATGAGAAGCGCAGAATCGCCTACCATGAAGCCGGTCATGC
>JACMKG010000311.1 GCA_014380255.1 Prolixibacteraceae bacterium
AATCATATATACGCAGCCACAATTTTTGCTAAATACCGCAGCGCACGAATATCTTTTGGGGTTCAATGGTAACTTTATCAGGTAGGTTTATTTGGCCTAATTCACCATCGCAGTGAAAAAGAGAGGTATCAGCCCATTCTATTTCAATTTCAGTGGCTTTATAACAATCAACAAAGGGAAGCTTGTGTATGGCTTTTAAGAAAAGGGCCAGTGCAAAAACAGGCAGCCACAATCTATTGAAATGTTTCACTACCACTACATCCATTACTCCATCAGACATACTTGCTGCAGGTGCTATATAAATGTTGTTTCCATACTGCGAAGCATTGGCAAAAGTAACGAGAAACACGCTGTAATTCATTGACTTTCCATTGATTTTCAACCGGACATTTACAGGCTTATAGAATAAACTTTCTTTTACTGCCAGCTGAACGTAGCGAAAGAAACCCCTGGAGGAGGACTGATTCATTTTGTAGGCTATATGGGCATCAAAACCAATACCGCTGGTAGCAAAAAACTGACGACCGTTGATACGGCACACATCAATTTTCTGGGTAATGCCATCCAGCAACATCTGGCACGATTTGCGCAGATTGGTTGGAATACCTAATTCAAGAGCCAGTCCGTTGCCTGAACCAACGGGAATAATTCCCATCGTGGTACCGGTTCCAATTAAACCCTGTGCTGTTTCGTTTGCGGTACCATCCCCTCCGATAGCTACCACCAGGTCAAATCCTGCAGCCGATGCCTGAGATGCCAGCTCGATGGCATGCCCCGGATATTGAGTAACGGCCTGTTCAACAGAACAACCGTGCCTGGTCAGAAACGGGAAGACCATTTCAGCCGCTTTTTTACCTCTCCGGTGGCCGGCTCTGTTATTAATAATCAGGAATATTCTTTCGGGATTCTGCTGTGGCATGGATTTTTTAGTTGTAAAATTTAATTACCGTGTTATAAAATCATCGTGCAACACCTGCATATATGCTTTGGGGAACGTCCAATCAACTGATTGCACTGCAGAAGTTTTGGAAACAAATTCGTTGCTGTTCTGGTCGTAATAAAAACAACCTTCGGGAACCACATATCCCCATCCCGAATCGTGCATATAAAATGCATAGGGATGGTGGGTAAAAAAGTCTTTCGAGAAAGGAGCCGGATCAGTCTCCCATCCCAGCTGGTGAACCAGCGTGGCGCCCAGATCCGACTGTTGTGTGATGGTTTCAATGCGCTGCAGAGAATCCACTACCCCACCCGACCAGATCAGCGGAATACGATATGAGGCTGGATCGGTAATATCGGTAGGCCCTGGCTGACCGGTTCCATGATCGGCCGTGACAATCAACAAGGTATTCTCCCAAAGGGACAATTTACGCAAGGCGTCAATATAAGCGCCCAAGCAGCTATCGGTATAAGCTACAGAATTGATATACTGGTCATGGTGTGAATTCCCGGGAAACTTACTGAACGGCACATCATAAGGTGGATGGCTGCTGATCGTATAAATGGTTTTCATGAAAGGCTCCTGATCGGTTTTCAAATCTTGGGTCGCCTTTTCAAAGATGTACCCATCGGGAACACCCCATTTGGTCATTCTCCCCAGTTCAGAAGAAAAATCACCTTTGGTAACCAGCTTTTGATAGTTTCCCTGAAGAACAAATGATTTAAGGGAGTAGAAGTTAATGTCGCCCCCGTAATAAAAGGAGGTATTGTAATTATTGCGGTTAAAGTATTCGGGAAGCAAAGTAAGTGTATTTGACTTCTCCGGATAAACCATGATAGAGGTGCTCAACAGGGAAGGATAACCTCCCAAGATGGCAGAAATACCACGATCAGAGCGGTTACCGGTTGAATAAAATGAAGTAAACACAGTGCTTTTTGTACACAGCGAATCAAGGTTGGGCGCCACTCCATGCAATCCGCCCAAAGGGGCAATTACTTTATTGGAGAAGCTTTCCAAAATGATCAGTATGACGTTGGGCTGCTTACCCTCCTTTAGTTTAATAAGTTGAGGACGTTGAGTCAGCGTATCGGTTTTATGAAAATCATTAAATACGCGCAGGCTTTCATCCTTGTCCATATACATACACGGGTTGGATAACCTTTTACGCTTTTCAACCGACTTGGCAAAGTTCCAAAGGTAATTGACGGCCGACTGGTTGACATACATTTTAGGACTGAAAGCTACCGAACTAAGGTTCAGCGGTGAAGTGTCCAAACCTCCCCGGATGGGCAGAATCAGCGTAGCTACCATAAATAGTAAAATGGGCATTGAAAACCACTGAACGCGCTTTGGATCAGCTATTCCATCAGGAAAGAGCCTTTTATAATAATACAGAAATCCTGTAACAAGGCTGCCTCCGATGAGCAAGCCGAGCAACACATCAGTCAACGAAACGGAAGCCCCCAGGGCTACAGGATCATCGATGTAATTAAATACCGTCACATTGACACGTGTTCCCCAATGCGGATACAAGCCAAGATCAAGAACCACCAACAAGGAGGCAATTACCAGAAACAGGATGGTATAAATTTTCAAAAAGCTATTAATAAAAGTAGCAGGCACAAAGAAGCGAAAAGCCAACAGGAGGCCCGGCAGTAACAAAAGGTAACAGGCCGTCGATACATCCATCACTAAACCATGCAGGAAGATACCCCCAATTTCAGCGCCTGATAACACTCCCGACTGATCAAAATTCCAAGCCAGAAATAAAACCTTGGCGAGCAGGAAAAAGGTCATCCAGAAAATAAAATACTTCACAATTCCCAGCAACTGTTTCTTCATGAAAATCAAGTCTATATATTTCGAATGGATAATAAGGGATTGCAAATATAATAAAACCACAGGGGTCACCACATGCAGTGCCTCATATTGATTGTAAAAGAATAAATGAGCAGGTACAAAAGACGTTGGATGGTTATTACGGTGGATCATGCTTCAAACAATAAAGGACTGAAGGATTGATGGACTGAAGGACTGATCCCGAATTCTCGGGATAAGGACTGTTCATCCGCTTTGGCGGAAAGGATTGAATTTGGTTGATCAAAGGTACAAGGAGATGAAGGGTCCATGCATCTCTTTTTTTACTGGAAATGAATTGTCTTAACAGTAAGCTCTATATTAACTCTATGTCAGGGCTATACAGGGGCTACCTTACGTTTTCAAAATTATAGACCCAACATAGGCCTAATATAGAGTTAACATAGAGTTTGTGGCTATGGAAGATTATTTTTTACAAGAAATCATGCAAAAGGTCTTTGGATGATTCATCCTTATGAGGAATCAAGCGGGAAACCTGGAAAGATCTGTTTGGTGGAATGATCCCTGAAAATTATGTACCCAGGTGATAGCATGCATATAAAAGAACAAAGGGGTTAATTCCTTTCGAAACTATCCCCTTTGCCTTTATTGCTGCTTTAGATTAAAAAAATCAATTCATTATCCTTTTTATATCAGCAGCATTTGTCATTTTATACGGTGCGATGTTCGCATTGTTGCCT
>JACMKG010000312.1 GCA_014380255.1 Prolixibacteraceae bacterium
GATAAGTTTTCTTTGGACGAATTAATGGGTGAAATAAAGATGCTTGAAGAAATAGAAAAGAACTTAAGTCCCTTTAATACGAACCAAAATTCTGACGACCAGACGCAGTATGGTGCAACTCAGTGGTTTGGCTAATGGATGTTAAAAAGAATACAGTTAATATCAACGATTAAATAACAACTTTATTAATGAACTTCCGGATAGGATACGGATTTGATGTACACCGCTTAGCTGAAGGCGAAACCTTATGGCTGGGCGGTGTTCTCATTCCTCATAGCAAAGGAACAGTGGCCCATTCTGATGGCGATGTACTGATTCATGCCTTGTGCGATGCCATGCTAGGCGCCGCTAAGATGGGAGATATCGGCCGTCACTTTCCCGATACATCTTCTGAGTTTAAAAACATCGACAGCAAGATTTTGCTGGCCAAAACCAATGCCCTGATTACCTCCAAAAGCTACAGAGTGGGTAACCTTGATGTGACAGTGGCAGCTCAAAAACCAAAGCTTAAACCCTTTATCCCGGAAATGGAAGAGATCATTGCCGATATTCTGGGTATCAGTGTGGGCGATGTTTCCATCAAAGCCACCACTACTGAAGAACTGGGCTTTGAAGGCAGGGAAGAAGGCATCTCGGTTCACGCGGTGGTTTTGCTGGAAAGAATGAGCTGAAAAACATATAGGCCACACAGTTGATAAGTCAAAGTAGCTTTAAATTGTTTAAAGTTTAATGATTACGCTTCAGACAAGGCACAAATTGTAAATTGTAAATTGTAAATTGTCTAATTGTAATTTAATTTATTGATCTTTGTTCTAAGTATAATCATATGAAGAAAACTCTTGTCATTGGGGCTTCAGAAAACCCCGAACGTTATTCCAACAAGGCCATCAAGGCCCTGCTTGCCAACAATCAGGAGGTGGTAGCTTTGGGATTGAAAAAAGGTTCTGTGCAGGGAGTTCCTTTTCATACCGAAAAAGAACAGTTTGAAGATATTGATACGGTAACTCTATATATTGGACCTCAGAATCAACCTGATTATTACTCCTACATCATTGGGTTAAAACCACGCCGTGTGATCTTTAATCCAGGCACTGAAAACCCTGTATTTATTTCCCAGCTAAAAGATGCCGGGATCTATTCTGAAATAGCCTGCACCTTGGTTTTATTGGCTACAGGACAGTATAATTAATGGAAATCATTCATTCCCTGGATGAATTCAGGAGCGCGTTAGCGGAAAATAAAGCTGTCCTGGCCTATTTTTCTACCGATGCCTGTTCGGTGTGTACTGTGCTGAAACCTAAAGTGGCTCATTTAATAGTGGAGAACTTTCCTCAAATAAAAACCTTTTATATCCAATCAGATCATCAGCCTGAGCTAGCTGCCCAAAACCGCATATTTACTGCCCCTACCGTGCTTATATTCTTTGAAGGCAGGGAAACCATCCGCAAGAGCCGTGTCTTCAGCATCGAGGATTTAAAAAGGGAAATACAACGACCGTATTTTTTATTGTTTGAATAATATCTAATAACTACATAGACCCATAGGGCGCTTAGAAGAACGTAAATCGTTATAGTTCCTATGGGTCCATGTGGTTATTCCGTTTAATCTTTCCCGATGCAAAATAAATGCTTCTTGCCTCTCAGGTAAATCTTCCCGTTGCTGATAGCCGGTGAGGCAAACATGCCTTCTCCAATACTGTTTTTAGCTATATTCTCATATACGGACCCCGGCTTAATGACGGTGATCACCCCTTCATCATTGGGCATGTAAACCAAACCGTTGGCCCATACGGCTGATGGATACTGCTTGCCCAGATTCTCCTTCCAAAGAATACTACCTGTAGCCGCTTCCATGCAATGCACCAACCCGTTGGTCATAGTGGTAATCAGGAATTCGCCTGTTAGGATGGGAGAGGGGACATAAATGGCGCCCTGTTTCGATTGCCAGGCTACATGAGTCTTGGTTACATCGCCCTGCCCGTTGGATTTTATAGCCAGCAGTTCACGTTCAGGCCAACTGCTGCTGATAAATACAAGGCCTGCCTTTTCACTGTAAACCGGGCTGGCACAGAACTCACGGGAAGGCCCGGTTACAAACCAATAGCGTGAACCATCGGTCGGATTGTACGAACTCACTTCCTGGTTGCCGCAATAAATCATCTGCATGCGACCGTCTATTTTCCTGATCAGGGGAGTGCTGTAGCTCATGGCCGAATTCAGCAGGGGAGTTTTCCAGATCGTATGCCCATCCAACTGGCTCAGGGCCGTTACAAAGGCATTGGCTTCAATGCTTCCGTTGATAATCACTTTGTCTTCAAACAAAACCGGTGTTCCATTGAAGCCATGAGGACCTTTAAAAGTACCGGGGCGCTGTATCCAAACCTGCTTGCCTGTAAAATCATGGGCAGCAACAACAATGCTCTCACCATCCAGGAAGGAAACATAGATTTTCTGGCCGTCGGTAACCGGGGTACCTGAAGCCAGGCTGTTATCGGGATGGATCGCTTCCGCTGGGGCTTTCAGAACCGTTGCCTTCCAAAGTAAGCTTCCGTCTTTGCAGTTGTAACAGAGCAAAAGTCTTTCCTGGGTTTCAGCATCAGCCGAGATCATGAAAAGCTTGTCTTCCCAAACAATGGGTGATCCATGACCGGTTCCAGGTACTGGAATTTTCCACATCACATGGGTTGTCGAATCCCACTGTGTAGGCAGGTTGGTTTCTGAACTGGTTCCGTCGCCGTTGGGGCCACGCCATCCTGGCCAGTTTTCAGCCTTTATAGTTGTAAAAGAGGATATTAAAAGTGATCCAATGATCACGACGCAAAGTCTTAAATTCATCAGTTAATGAGTTTATGGTTTGGTTAGCATTCTACGCTTTAAGTTTCTAAATATAGAAAAATAATATCTGAAAGGCAAAGAGAACCAATGGTCTGATGCTTTACGTATTTTATTTGTAAATGGATTGTGAAGAATTTACGAGTTGTCTGCGTATTGCTTCTGGGTTTATAGATACGCAAGCAACACTCAAATTACACACAAGATACACACAATGTACACACAAGCTATGGAGGAATAGGGGAAAATCAATAGTACAGAAGCAATTCTTTTTTGGGACTATTTCGCTCCTTTTATATTTTTTTACGTTGAATTAAAAGCTCATTTGCCTGTTATATGCCCTTACGACAGTTTAATCGCTAACGCATGATGGGTAGGAATCAAGGAAGGAGAACCCATTTGAATGAAGTCTTTGAATTAAATATTCATCTGACGCAGAAACATTAATATATAATAGGATCATTGATTGATAAGAGAAAAAAGGATCACATGGAATTGTTGTAGGGAAATAAAGTAAAAAGTACGTTCTTAAAAATCTTACTTTTTTATCGAAATCTTAGTAACTAACCCAAGCCCCACAACTTTAATCTTATCTATCTTGGGAAAACAGGATGCAATAATCTGTACACTCCTTTTGTTTTAACATGCAAATTATAAGATAGATAAGATCAGGCTCAGAAGGGGGCGCAGGGTTACTAAGATTTCAATAAAAAGTAAGATTTTTTTAAATAAACATTCCTTAGTGTGGCTTTGAAAAACACAAAAATTTCATGTGATCCCCTTTTCCCTTTTTATTATAATTCCGTGTTCTTGCGTAAGGGGAATTAAATAATAAGTTTTTTGCAGATAGAAATGCCAAGGTTTAGCAACCCACGCAAAACAAACCATCGGGCATTTTAAGTTAATGCAGGTTGCCCGGTATCGGATGTTGGAAACTTAACAAGATAGAGCAAAGAGTAAAAAAAAGCGATTGACGTCTGGTGCCGAGTTCCCGGGGATAGGATATACTTCGGTCACAGGCAAGGTAAGAGCATAGCAGCAGGATTTTGCCCCCGGGTATCCGGTGCCTAAATCGAACAGCTGGCAACTTGAATTAATTATAACTTCCAAGCAACAACTATTCTCAGCGAATCATTATTGCAGCAAGGAGTCTATCAGATTATCATCGGTAAGGTTGGGCAAAGTAACTATCAGATCCGGATTTTGCTCCATGGCCCTTTTGATGGCAAAAAGGGCGGGTTCATTGCGCGCCCAGCCACGACGGGCTATCCCGTTGTTCACATCCCAGTAAAGCATCTGGCGCAGCCTCCGGGAGGCTTCTTCTGAGCCGTCGATGGTTAACCCGAATCCTCCATTGATTACTTCACCCCAGCCTACGCCTCCGCCGTTGTGGATGGAGACCCAGGTAGCCCCGCGAAACGAATCGCCTATCACGTTCTGGATGGCCATATCGGCTGTAAACGAAGATCCGTCATAGATGTTGGAGGTCTCACGGAAAGGGGAATCGGTGCCTGACACATCGTGGTGATCGCGTCCAAGCACAATAGGGGCGCTGATCAATCCATCACGAATGGCCTGGTTGAAGGCTTCCGCAATCTTAATACGCCCTTCACAGTCGGCATACAGAATGCGTGCCTGCGAGCCAACGACCAGTTTGTTTTTACCGGCTTCCGCTATCCAGTGAATGTTGTCCTGCAGCTGGTTTTTTATTTGCGCAGGAGCTGTAGTTGCAATTTCTTTTAAAATGCGAAGTGCAATTTCGTCTGTTTTCTGCAGATCATCAGGGTTGCATGAACAGCAAACCCAGCGGAAAGGTCCAAAGCCAAGGTCGAAAAACAGGGGCCCCATGATATCCTGAACGTATGAAGGATAGATGAAACTTCCATCGGCATCAATTACCTGTGCTCCGGCACGCCTGGCTTCGAGTAAAAAGGCATTGCCGTAATCCCAGAAATACATTCCCTTGTCAGATAGTTGCTTGATGGCTTTTACTTGCCTGCCAAGGCTTTCAGCCACTTTCTCCTGAAATAGCAACGGGTTGTCGGCCATCATCCTGTTGGATTCTTCCAACGTTAGTCCAGCGGGGTAGTAGCCCCCGGCAAAAGGGTTGTGCAAGGAAGTCTGATCGGTTCCAAGATCGACATGAATGTTCCTGGAAGCCAGCTTTTCCCACAGGTCAACCACGTTGCCTTGGTAGGCCAGTGAAACGGCTTCCTTGTTGGCGCTGGCAGTAAGCATCCGGCTGATCAGTTCATCCAGATCAACAAACACTTCATCCACCCAACCC
Source organism: Prolixibacteraceae bacterium (assembly GCA_014380255.1). The sequence continues at coordinate 5,119 of JACMKG010000312.1, forward strand.
TGATGATGGCGAAGGGTAAC
>JACMKG010000046.1 GCA_014380255.1 Prolixibacteraceae bacterium
AAAAACAAAGAGCTGGCAGCCTCTCTTCAAGGAAAACTTAGGAATTCAAATTTAAAGATTGCCGAGTTTGAGAAAATGGTGACTAACCTGAACCGGCAAATGGCAGAAAAAGATACCGCGTTGGCTGATATGAGCAGACAGCTTCAAAGACTTAATTTTGATGTTGTAGGATTGAATGAAAGAATTCAAACCATTACTACAGAAAATGAGCAGACCATTATGGCAAAAAATCAAGCCATTGATGAGCAAACCATTGCTATGAATACGGCTTATTATGCCTTTGGAACTAAAAAAGAATTGGCCGAAAAGAATGTAATCGAAAAAGAAGGGGGAGTCTTAGGCCTTGGTAAATCAATCAAGATGAGAAAAGACTTTAACCGTGATTATTTCATGAAAGTCGATATTCGTGACTTTAAAGAATTGCCATTGAATGCGAAAAAGGCTCAGGTAGTAACCGTACACCCGGCCGGTTCGTTTCATTTAACAGGATCTAAAAAGGTTGAAAGCCTTGTAATTGATCAGCCCGAGGATTTCTGGAAAGCTTCGAAATACTTGCTGGTAGTTGTCGATTAATTCATTTGCATTTTTCACCGACGGGAAACGATAAATTCCAATAAAAAAAGGCTTCAGTTAATGAAGCCTTTTTTTATTGATAGATTTATCTGTTGAATTTTAAACGTTTACCCCTGATACCTTCCCTGATTTTCCCGTTGTCATAAACCAACTGCCCGTTCACAAAGGTGTGGGTTACCCGGTGCGAAAACTCGGTTCCATCAAAAGGTGACCAGCCACATTTGTACAGAATATTTTCAGGCGACACGATCCACGTTTGGGATTGATCAACCAATACCAAATCAGCATAATACCCTTCACGGATATATCCACGCCGGTCGATGCGAAATAAATCAGCCGGAGCATGACACATCTTTTCAATTACTTTCTCCACGGTTATCATTCCTTTTTTGCTCAGTTCAAGCATAGCCGTTAGCGAATGCTGAACCAGTGGTCCGCCCGAAGGTGCTTTAAAATAAGAGTGTTCTTTTTCCTGAAGCGTATGGGGTGCATGGTCTGTAGCTATCACATCCAGCTTATCGCTTAGCAGTGCTTCCCACAAAGCCTCTTTGTCGGAGGTGGATTTGATGGCCGGATTCCATTTAATATGGGTTCCGTAAGTGATGTAATCATGCTCGTCAAACCACAAATGATGGACACAGACCTCGGCCGTTATGTGCTTTTCGGTAACAGGCCCGGAGGAGAAAAGCTTCATCTCATCGGCCGTAGATAGATGCAGCACATGCAGACGGGTGCCAAATTTTGTGGCCAGCTCAACGGCTTTGGAAGTGGATTTGAAACATGCCTCGGCACTGCGTATTTTAGGATGGGCCGACATGGGCACATATTCCCCGTATTTTTCACGGTAGGTATCTGTATTGCGTAAAATAGTGGGTTCGTCTTCACAATGGGTAGCTACCAACAGTTTGGCATTTCGAAAGATTTCAGAGAGTATGCTCTCGTCGTCTACCAGCATATTGCCCGTGGATGAACCCATGAATACCTTGATCCCGCACACCTCCGAGCCATTGGTTTTCATCACCTCCTCCAGGTTGTTATTGGTGGCACCCATATAAAATGAATAATTGGCCGCAGAAACTTCCGAGGCCCGCTGGTATTTCTGTTCCAGCAATTCCTGGGTTACAGCCTGCGGGTTGGTATTGGGCATCTCCATGTAGGAAGTCACACCGCCAGCCACGGCAGCCCTGGATTCAGTGGCTATTTCTCCCTTGTGGGTCAGCCCTGGCTCACGGAAATGTACCTGATCGTCGATAGCCCCGGGAATCAGGTATTTACCCTGTGCGTTAATCACATTCGACTCCCCGATGATTTCAGCAGGTATGTTTTCATGGGAATATACTTTGGCTATCAACTCATCCTCTATCAGCACGGCACCGGTGAAGGTGCGGCCTTCATTTACAATCCGTGCATTTATAATAAGTGTTTTCATAATCCTGTAATTTTAGCATGCCCTCGCATCTTCAAAAATAGTGAATATATTAACAAAAAGACCGCTGTCGCGGTCTTTAATATCGATGGATTTCTATGTTGTTGAATTAATTATTCATCTTTTGATAGCGTGTAAACCAGCTTCTTATTTTCATCTTTAACACGCCCCAAAGCGCCTCGTTAAAAATACCCCCGCTCATTTTCGAACTTCCTTCCTGGCGGTCGGTAAAGATAATGGGCACTTCCACAATCTTAAATCCGTGTTTCCAGGTCTTAAACTTCATTTCAATCTGGAATCCATAGCCTTTCAGACGAATGTTATCAAAATCAATGGTTTCCAGAACCTTCCGGTGATAGCATTTAAAACCTGCGGTGGTATCCATGATTTTCATCCGGGTGATGAACCTTACATACACCGAAGCCATGTATGACATAAGCACCCGGCCCAATGGCCAGTTAATTACATTGATACCCGTTATATAACGCGACCCGATGGCCAAGCCGGCATTTTGCCTGATACAGGCCTGATACAGGCGTTCCAGATCCTCCGGGTTGTGCGAAAAATCACAATCCATTTCAAAGATATAGTCGTACGCATGTTCAAGGGCCCAGTGAAATCCGGCCAGGTAAGCTTTGCCCAATCCCTGCTTTCCGGCACGTTTCAAAATATGAAGTCTTTCGGGAAATTCACCCATCAGGCGTTCAACAATCTGCGCGGTCCCATCGGGCGAATTATCGTCAATAATTAAAATCTGAAAAGGTGTTTTCAATGAAAAGACTTTTCGAATCATCTTCTCTACATTCTCCTTTTCGTTGTAGGTTGGTATTAATACCAGGTTCTGGTGCACGTCGTTAGTTTTTATTAAATGACGAAAATAAGTTTTTTTATCGATTGAGATCCATTTGTTCAGAACGTTTAACAAATATTAGTGTCAAATGAGCATGCCTTGAGCAAAATATTGGCAGATTTTCATCCGGAGAACTTACAAAAGAGTAATTTTAACCAATAATACAATTATTATTTAACGCAAGTTGCCAGATCCAAGAAGCTGGTAACTTAACCGGGATATTTGAATACCAAAAAAGGGCGGCTGGCCCCGAGCACTCGGGGGCAAGAAATGCTTCGATCACAGGTAATGGATGATAGCTGCATGGATTTGCCAGATACCAGAAGCCAGAGGCTCGTAACTTGAATTAATTAGTAAAGATATGAAACACCTGACAATTCTGATGCTCATACTTTTTTTATCTGCTGGTTTTATCAATGGACAGAAAAAGAAAAACGCGTTGGTTACATTATCCTCTCCTGCAGGCAGTAGGATTACTGCTGTTAACCCCTCGGGCAAATCCGTAATTCCCAATGGCCGGTTCTTAACTCCCTATGGAACATCGGTTCAGGTGGCACCTCATCCCTTTGGCCTGGTTTTAAGCCCAGACGGAACAGTCGCGGTGACGGCCAATTCAGGAATTTCGCCTATCTCCATATCTGTTATCAAGAATATTCATTCTCAAAAGCCTCAAGTCATGCAGATTCCTCCCGGGCCTGCTTCCGATGAAGGCGTACTGGCTTCTGTGTTTATGGGCCTGGCCATCTCGCCCGATAATAAAATCGTTTATGTGGCTGGAGGCCAGAAAAACCGCATATATCTGTTCTCCCTGGAAACAGGGGCCAAGCTGGATTCCATCGAATGCTCCCTCCCAGAGCATGGCGAACCTACCCCCGATGGCTATATCGGGGACATGACCCTTAGCCGCGATGGTCGTTACCTGTATGCCGTGGATCAGATGAACTTCAGGTTGCTTATAGCCGATACGCATAAAAGGGAAATTATTTCCAAGGCCCAAACCGGGCGTTATCCTTTTGGAATCATACTCTCGCCCAACGAGGATAAGGTATATGTTGCCAACGTGGGCATGTTTGAATACAGTAAAATCGGCAACATCGAGGAGGAGAAAGATTATAAGAGAGCCCTTGACTTTCCTCCCTTTGGCTTTAATTCCGAAGAAATGAAAAAGGGAACAACCGTTAATTCGCTGGAAGTACCGGGCTTGGGGGATCCCAACGTGCCTGAATCATTTTCTGTATGGGCCTTTTCAGTGAAGGATCCGTCAAAACCTCGGGTGAAGGCGAAGATTAAAACAGGAGTACTGGTAGGCCAGACCATTGAAGGCATCCCGGCTGTGGGCGGAGCTAGCCCGAATTCACTGGCCGTAACGTCCAACTATGTATTTGTAAGCAACGGCACGAACGACAACATCTCGGTAATCGACCTGAAGCATGATACCATAGCCACTGAAATACCCCTTAAATTACACAAGGCTGCAGGCCATTTTAGAGGGGTTATACCCTTCGGGCTATCCGTCTCGCCTGATCAGAAAAGGCTTTATGTAGCCGAATCGGGCATCAATGCCGTCGGGGTGATTGACATTCCAACCCTTCAAGTGGTTGGTCATATTCCGACCGGATGGTTTCCTTCCAAGCTGAAAGTAACCCCTGACGGTAAAACACTGGTGGTAAGCAATGCCAAGGGCTTTGGCAGCGGGCCCAACGGCGGTAAAGCATTCATGGAAGGAAAAGAAGGAAGCTATATTGGCAACTTAATGAAAGGAACGGTTTCTGTAATGGACATTCCCGGGGATAAAGAACTGAAAGGTCTTACCCAACAGGTTATCCGAAATAATTACCGGATTGAAGATTACAACACGGTGCGTAAACAAAGAACTGATAACCCGATTCCAGTTTACGGGGGAGAAAAAGAATCGCCCATCAAATACCTGGTTTTCATTTCCAAGGAAAACCGTACCTATGACGAGGTCTTTGGGCAGGTGAAGCAGGGTAACGGAGATTCAACCATTGCCCGCTATGGCCGTAATGCTACGTTCAGCAACCGCCTTAAATCACTGAAAGTGGAAAATGCAACGGTGATGCCCAACCATCTCAAACTGGCCCAGGAGTTTTCCATCAGCGATAACTTTTACGTCGATGCCGATGTTTCAGCCGACGGCCATCGCTGGCTGGTCAACACCTATCCCAACGAATGGGTGGAGTCTGTTGTTTCTGCCAGTTACGGGGGTAACCGAAGTTACAATGCCAAGTCCAAGGCTCCCGGAACCCTGGCCATGAACGGCTCGGCCGGAGCCATTTACCCGGAGGATTACAACGAGGCCGGTTCTATGTGGGATCACCTGGAAAGAAACAAGGTTGAATTCTACAACTTCGGCTTTGGGGTCATGTTTGAACCTGCCTTTTATGAAGATTCTTTCAAGTATACGGGGATAAAGCACTATGTGAATTATCCAATTCCGCTGCCCATGTTCTCGCGCACTTCCAAAACGTATCCAACCTATAACATGGGTATCCCCGATCAGTTCAGGGTGCATCAATTCATAAACGAATTTGATGAGAAGTGGATGAAGTCCGGTGTTGAAATGCCTTCCATCATTACAGTTATTATTCCCAATGACCATGGGGCCAACGAACGCCCCGCGGCCGGATACCCTTTCCGGGAAAGCTATATGGCTGACAACGATCTGGCCGTAGGGCGCGTTGTTGAATACCTTTCGCATACTCCTTACTGGAAAAACATGGCTATTGTCATTACCGAGGACGATGCCCAGAACGGGGTCGATCATGTGGATGCCCACCGCAGCATTTTAATGGTTATCTCGCCCTATGCAAAGAAAAACTACGTCTCCAAGGTGCATTACAGCTTCGGAAGTATCTTTAAGACCTTTTGGAACGTTTTGGGAATGCCTTACCTGAACCAGTACGATGCGGCAGCCAATGATTTTGCCGACATGTTTACATCAACTCCTGATTTTACCCCTTACCATGCCGTGGAGGTGGACCGGCGAATCTTTGATCCTAAAAAGGCCCTAACACCGCTGGATGAGAATTTTGACTGGGAAGCGGTGAAAGAAACTCCTTTGCTCGATGATGTAAACGACATGCAGGAAGATCAGAAAGAAAAGAAGGAATACAGGCTGGAAGATCAAAAAAGAAAATAAGGGTATTCTGATCTCTTTTAGAGTGTTGTCTAGAGAGTAAATATCATGAATATACGCGTGAAGGTTCAGATGTGTTGAAACATTCGTTTTATTAATGAAGCATATTTAACTTCGCCAGGTCATTTTTGGGTGGATAAAAACTGCTCCATTGTATGAATAAAATCCTTCATTTCTTCATACATCTCTTTAACTGTTTCTAAATCAAATTCCACATAAGAATCATAATCCCCTTTTGTTCTGCGATTATAAGCTTTGGTTATGATCTTGCCATACTTAATCTCAATGAGTCCTCCGTAAATGAACTCTTTATTAAACCACCCGATTAATTGGGCATGTTTAGATGTTTCGAATCCATATTTTAATCCCAAGGCAAGCAAGGAATAAAACATTCCATAATAAATACGGTTGATTGCAGCTCTTAATCTATCATGTGAAAGGAGTAGTTCAACATCAGCCTGCGTATCCTTTGCTTCTGCTAGTCGATATTGTATCAGATTAAGCCGGTCTTGATTATCGATGCTCATGCGTAAATTCCATTTTTAATGGCATTTGCAAATATGGGCTGCTTACCTCGAAGGGAATTCATCTCTTTGAGAGACAATAAATGAACGTCAATCAGAATATTGTATTTCAAATCCATATCGTAGCATATGTCCAAAATTCTATCTTCATCCTGCTTGGTGTAGTCATTGTTAAGAAGAATGAGAACATCATAGTCCGAAAACTCATTGGCATTGTTATTGGCCTGTGATCCAAAAAGAACAACATTATTGATGGCTGAAGGAAATTGCTCTTGCAGCCTAACTTTTAAATCCAACAATATTTTGTTCTTGTCTATCATCTCTGAAATTTTGAGCTAAGGTACTAATAATCTAAGGTTTCTGCAAGTATATAAATTTAGTTGTCTACTTTACTTTAATAATCAAATTGGATCATTACTTTTTTATTCACACGGGATAAATTTTATTTTACCGGATCAAGCCGAGTATCTACCCCCTTTAATAATTTACTCAATTGTGCACTTTCTACTTGAAACAATCTTCTTATCTTTGCCCCTCATCATCTTAAGCCTTTAATACACACATAAAAAATGGAATACAAATTCTGGGAAATTGAGCCGAAATGGCAGCAATACTGGGAGGAACATAAAACGTTTAAAACTACAAACGACTTCTCGAAACCAAAATATTACGTGCTGGACATGTTCCCTTACCCTTCAGGGGCGGGATTGCATGTGGGCCATCCGGAAGGATATACCGCAACAGACATTATCAGCCGCTACAAACGAATGAAAGGCTTCAACGTTTTGCACCCCATGGGATGGGATGCTTTCGGGCTTCCGGCCGAGCAGTATGCCATTCAAACCGGAACTCACCCGGCGGTTACCACCAACAAAAATTGCGACAATTTCCGCCGCCAGATCAAATCCCTTGGACTGAGCTACGACTGGGACCGCGAGATCAATACCACCGATCCCAAATATTTCCGCTGGACACAATGGATTTTTACCAAGCTGTACAATACATGGTTTGATGCTGAAACAGGCAAAGGCCGCCCTATCAGCGAACTGCCCATCCCGGCTGATATCCAGGCTCAGGGACAGGCTGCTGTAACTGCCTATACCGAAGAAAAACGCCTTGCCTATTACGGCAACGCCCAGGTGTGGTGGTGCCAGTCGTGCAAAACCGTGTGTGCCAACGAGGAAGTGCTTACCGACGGATCGCACGAGAAATGCGGAAACCAGGTAACGCGCAAGAACCTTAAACAGTGGCTGCTGCGTATTCCTCATTATGCCGAACGCCTGTTACAGGGATTGGATGAACTGGACTGGCCTGAAGGCGTGAAAGACATGCAGAAGAACTGGATCGGCAAATCATCGGGCGCCGAGGTGGACTTTGCCATCGAAGGTATCAATGAAAAACTCAGGGTATACACCACGCGTCCCGATACCCTGTTTGGGGCTACCTATATGGTGGTGTCTCCCGAACATCCCATGCTCGAAAGCCTGGTAACTGCTGAAAATGCTGAAAAAGTAAAACAATACATTCAGGCCGCTTCCCTGAAATCAGATCTTGATCGTACGGAACTGGCCAAGGATAAAACGGGCGTGTTTACAGGCCGCAATGCCATCAATCCCATTACCGGATTGCCAATCCCTATCTGGATTGCCGATTATGTGCTGATGGGTTACGGCACCGGGGCTATCATGGCCGTGCCTGCCCACGATACCCGTGACTTTGAGTTTGCTCAAAAATTCAACATTCCCATTGTTTGTATCCTGGATCCCAAGTCGGCTGATGAAGAGACGCGTGCCAAAGTGCTGGCCGGTGAAGCCTGCTGGACCGAGGACGGCGCTTACATCAATTCAGCCAACCCTGCCATAGGTCTTGACTTAAATGGCATGAACAAAAAACAGGGGATTGCCACAGTAGTTAAATGGTTGGGTGAAAATAATATCGGGGAAGCTACCACGAATTTCAAACTGCGCGACTGGCTGTTTAGCCGCCAGCGCTACTGGGGAGAGCCTTTCCCTGTGA
>JACMKG010000313.1 GCA_014380255.1 Prolixibacteraceae bacterium
ACTTCCATTGAATACGTGGACCAGAATCCTATTGGGAAATCGTCCCGTTCGAACCCGGTGACTTACCTAAAAGTATATGACGAGATCCGCAAGCTGTTCTCAGAGCTGCAAAGCGCCAAATTTGCCGGCTTTAAGCCCTCTCACTTCTCTTTCAACATCGAAGGAGGCCGTTGTGAGGAATGCCAGGGAGAAGGCGAAATAACGGTTGAAATGCAGTTCATGGCCGATGTGCATCTGGTATGCGAAAGCTGTAAAGGCAAACGCTTCAGGGATGAAATTCTGGAGATAACCTATGAGGGGAAAAACATCTTCGACATACTTGATTTAACGGTTAACGAGGCCATTGATTTCTTCAGCGCTCAAAAATCAACATCAGCCAAGAAGATTGCCAAACAATTAAAGCCTCTGCAGGATGTGGGCCTTGGCTACGTAAAGCTGGGACAATCGTCGAGTACCCTGTCAGGTGGAGAAAGCCAGCGCATCAAACTTGCATTCTTTTTGTCCAAGGAAAAGGGAAGCCCATCGTTGTTTATTTTCGATGAACCCACCACGGGACTGCACTTTCATGACATCCGCAAACTGCTCGACTCATTCAATGCATTGATATCCAGGGGGCATAGTATCATTATCATTGAACACAACCTGGACGTGATCAAATGTGCCGATTGGGTAATTGACCTTGGACCTGAAGGCGGGAAGCATGGAGGAAAGCTTATTTTTGAAGGAAAGCCTGAAGACCTGGTGAAAATCCCGGAATCGTATACAGGCGCTGCCTTGAAGGGAAAATTATAAAGGGTTAAGTTATGCACTTGGCTGGATGGTTAAGAGTTCAAAGTTCCAGGTTCCAGGTTTCAAGTACGGGGTGCGGATCTTAAAGGTTAGGTAGTCCTCAAAGGACTTTAAGGACCTTTAACCTGGCCTGTGAAGAGCGCAATAGTAAATGGTAAATTGTTTAATTGTAAATAAAAAAAGAGGTTGGTACTTTCGGACCAACCTCTTTATACAAAAACAAAATATTTTTCTTATACACGTTTCTCTTTGATACGGGCTTTCTTGCCAGTAAGAGCACGTAAATAATACAGTTTTGCCCTGCGTACGCTACCTTTTTTGTTGATTTCGATCTGGTCAATAAAAGGAGAGTAAAGAGGAAAAATTCTTTCAACACCAATGTTTCCTGACATTTTACGAACGGTAAAGGTTTTGGTAATGCCTTCGCCTTTTACCTGAATAACAACACCACGGTAGTTCTGGATACGTTCTTTGTTTCCTTCAACGATTTTGTAAGAAACAGTGATTGTATCTCCCGGATTAAATGGCGTATGTTCTTTTGTCTGAGTAACAAACGCATTCTGTGCAACTTTAATTAAATCCATTGTTATAAGTTTTAGTGGCAATATTACATCAATCTGAATGTGTAAGAGATTGCAAAAATGTGGCGCAAAAATAGTAAAATAATTCACAGTATCATTCCCATCCTAAACAAAAAGATGGGAAAACTGCAAAAATCAATGTGTTGGAGCTCCAATCATCTTTAAATGATCACCTGTGCTCTCTACAATTACCTTTTTCCACCAATCAGGATATCCGGGTTGACTTGGACTGACAGGCATTCCAGTTTCAGCACGTTCAAAAGCGCCATCTTTTTCCTTCTTGATATTTCCATCAATGTATTTGACTATCAGGTACTGTGAAAGCTTTTTCCATTCACTGTTCATCCCGTTGGCCTGAGCTACAGAATAATCAGTTAAAAATTGGAGTGTTTCTTTTTTCTTGCCTGCATCCCACAGGTTCTTTGCTGCCATATCCACACTTGGAGTGTAGGCTACAAACTTATCTTCCAGGTTCTTTTGAACTTTCTGTACATCGGCAATCATAGAATCGTAACGCAGGTAGGCAAAATTGGATACCGTGTTGAAGGTCCAGAAAGCTGCTGTTTCCGAATAGGTAAGCAAATCGCCGTTGCCCACTTTAAAACACTCAGGAACTTCTGTTACACCGCAATACATGGGAGTATAGCAGGTGCTGTAAGCATCATCAACACCAAACCAAAGAATACCACCAATGGGAGCTGGAAGCCATGAACGCGACTGGGCTACAAACGAGAAACCGGTCTGCTGGGTCGAAATAGCACGTTCGTTCACATAGTCAGCCGAATCAACCTTAAAGGTTAACGGACGCCAGCGGTAAGGTAATTTATAAGGACCTGCACCGGCATCTTTGGTCATATCCAAGGCGGTACCTTCATAATGGTCACGCATCATTCCCATTACATCCTGTACAGTAAGTTTTTTATCAGGCTTCACCCATAAAGGCATCCTATTGGAAGGGAATTTGTGCTCCCCGTCATGTTTGACGATTCCAAGAGCATACTCCTCGTAGGGTTTCATGATTGAACACACTTTGTTGAAACCGGCAAATACACGGGCATCACTGAAGCGGGCTCCGCTGAAGTCGACGGGTGCATAGATATCCGAGAAGCTGAAATCCTTGTTCAGTCCCTCGTACCATCCCTTTTCGCGGGCAAATGAAATCACATCATTGGCAAACATACAGTTTAGCTCATCATTCATCGGGAAGGTGGTGATACGCGCCTGGTTGGCATGTCCGCTGATATATCCGTCAGGAATACGCTGAGCAACCCATACAGCGCCTTTTTCGCCTTCTCCTTTGCCAATCATTTCCATGATCCATACCTCTTGCGGATCAGAAATGGAAAATGATTCACCTGAACTGGCATATCCGTATTCTTCCACCAGGCTGGCCATTACCTTGATGGCCTCACGGGCAGTTTTTGCTCTCTGAAGGGCCACATACATCAGGCTGCCGTAGTCCATGATCGCACCTGTCTGTTTGCCAAGTTCCTCGCGGCCTCCAAAGGTGGTTTCACCGATAGCTACCTGGAACTCATTCATGTTTCCGACCACACTGTACGTATGGGCGGGCTCCGGTATGCGTCCAAGGAACTTGCCTGTATCCCACTCATAGATGTCACGCAAAGTGCCTTTGGCATGATCTTTTGCCGGTAAAAAATACAATTCACCATACAGGGTATGTGAATCGGCCGCATAGGTAATCATGGTTGATCCATCAATGGAAGCACCTTTGGTTACTAAAAAGTTGGTACATCCGTTGGAAACCTTCATTCCTGCAACTGTGGTAATTAAAAGAGCCAGGACTATAACCCGCTGAATTTTTCTTATCATGATCTGAATCTATTTTTATTTTGTATTTGCCACAAATATAACTATTCATGGGTACAACTATCATACCCAAATTTTAA
>JACMKG010000314.1 GCA_014380255.1 Prolixibacteraceae bacterium
CATTTCCCTTTTCTATTGGATCATTGATGTAAAAGGCTGGAAGAAATGGTCTTTCTTCTTCAGAGTCATAGGAATGAACTCCATCTTTATCTACCTGCTTTATGACTTGGTGGATGTAGGAAAAACAAGCAAATATTTCTTTGGATGGACGGTCCTGTGGGGTGATTTTGGCCAAATAATAAGCATCATCGGAAGCATCATGCTGGTATGGTCCTTGCTCTATTACATGTATAAGAAGAATATTTTCCTTCGGGTGTAAACTTTCTAAGAACTGATTCGATGATACGAAGTCATCGGATCAGTTCTTAGAATCAATGAATTCTTCCAAATATTTTGTACTTTTACATCATATTACAAACAATAAAGGTCATGAAAGTATTGGTGGATGTAAATGATAACAAAGTAGATTTTATATTAGAACTGCTCAATAGTTTTTCGTTTGCAAAAGCGAAGCCAATTTCGCCCAGAAAGGCACAACTTCTTGAAGAAATAAAGGAAGCAGTTGAAACCCTTAACCTTGTAAAAAAAGGAAAGATAAAAGCACGGCCTGCAAGGGCTTTACTGGATGAGTTATAATGTTTTCACGATACCCCCTTTTGACAGGCAGCTCAAAAGATTGGTCAAAAAATTCCCTTCACTTAAAGCGGAATATGCACAATTGATTGAAAACATGGAAATTCAACCTGTTCAGGGTGCCTCTTTGTCAAATAGCTGTTATAAGATTCGTATTGCCATAAAATCCAAAGGCAAAGGGAAATCCGGAGGAACAAGAGTCATTTTTCATGTTCAGGTGGTTGAAAACAATGTCTTCCTATTGGCTATTTATGACAAATCGGAACAAGAAGACATTACAGACAAGGAAATCAAATACTTACTCTCCTTCATAGAATAAGAAGTGTCATTCATTACTATTACATGTATAAGGAGAATATTTTCCTTCGGGTATAAAAACAAATAAGCCGGCTATCAAGTCGGCTTATTTGTTTTAGACGCATTTCTAAAAGATGGCATAACGTAATCCAATACTGTAGTTAATATCCTTATTATCCCTGGAATTAAAGTCTGAAAATTCATATCTGCCGCCCACACTAGCTGTAAGCTGAAGTTGGGGTGAGATATAATAATTCGAATTCAAACTAAGCAAAAAGTTATGGTTCCATATTTTGTCAGACACATTATTGACAATATCTGCAAATTCGTAGCCCGAATAACTTCCCTGCAGCTTTAGTGAGGTTCTTGTGTTAGGATAAAAACCAATGCCTGCTAAGGCTTCCGTACGTAAAAAGTTAGAAGGATAATCGTCTGGTAGCTCATCCTCCGTTGTTAACACGCTGGTATTGGAGACCATGAGAGAAAAAGTTCTTTCCCAATACAAATTCAATTGTTTTGAATGCTCAAATCGTATTCTTGAAACAAGGTTAGTTTGAGATGAAGTTACAGAAGGAGATTCGTCGCCTTTCCAATAGCTGGTTACATACTCGGGCATTACCTGTACTTTTAATTCACCGCCTGAACTTCTTTCCATAAAATTACCATAACTCCAGCAATCATTCAGGGTGGTAAAATAGGCGATATCCCCATCTTCGATCAGCCCCTGCGATTGTAACAAAGAATCCAAAGCCTTCAGCTCGCCGATCTTCCGTAACCGGGCATCAAAGAACCGTTCGTTTTTAAGTATCGAGGCCAGGGTAGCAAATTCGAATACATCTTTTTCTTCCAGATCCCGGTTAAGGGATTTCTGCCTGTTCAACTTTTCTAAAATATAATAAGCCTGCCAGAAGTCGTTTACCCTCTCCAGACGACCAATACCAATTCCCGCACCTGCAGATAGCATCAGTGAATTGCTTGTATAATTATTTTTGGATGAGATCTCTCCTTCAAATTCGTTGCTGGATCTTCTATTTGAAGAATAAATCCTCATGTTACCCAGCCCTTCAACAAAGAGTTTATTCTTTGTCAGGTAATATCTGCTGGATCCATCGAAATAAATTGTCCCATAAGAATAATTATTTTTCGTTATATTTAAAGATTGGGTAGATTTTAAAAAATTATACTGTCCTGATATCCAGGAATACATACGATCAATGTGCCTGCGGGTATGTTTTTCGAAAATATAATTCAACGTAGCATTTGAAGATGATTCAAAATTCTTGTCCTCTTTTACTTCAACCCCGGAATTATCAGACAGAGGGTATTCATAATTTGACTTATAACCCTGTCCGCGTGAATTGAAATCCAACTCCAATTCATGTCTTTTGTAATCGGGGAATTTGTACCTCGAGAGATCAAAACTCTTGTCCTGGCTGAAACCTGCCAAAGAGGTAACCACCACGCAAAGCAATGCCCATTGGATTCTCATGATTCTTGGTTTTATAATTAATACTAAATAGGGCTATAAAGCATAAATGAAATTAACAAAAATCATGCCCTGTGCAATATAATTAAAACTATTTAAGACATTTTCACTTCACTTTAATACTCCAGAGCATTGAAATCAATTGTGTGAAAGAAATTCAAGGATCAAACACATAAATGCTTACTTTTGTAGCCAATAGAACACAAAAAGAATATGTCGGTCCATAAAGAAATTAAGAGGGTTACCACCCATGTGCTTTCAGAAATGAAACTGAAAGGCGAAAAAATCGCTATGCTCACCTCCTATGACTACAGCATGGCCAAGTTGGTTGATGAAGCCGGAATAGATGTGATCCTTGTGGGCGATTCAGCCTCCAACGTGATGGCAGGCAATGAAACAACCCTGCCCATTACCCTTGACCAGATGATCTACCATGGTAAATCGGTAGTTAAAGCAGTTAACCGTGCCCTGGTTGTGGTCGATATGCCCTTTGGCACCTGCTCAGGCAACCCGTTGGAAAGCTTGAATGCGGCTATCCGCATCATGAAAGAAACTGGTGCTGATGCCCTTAAAATCGAAGGTGGAAAAGAAATCATTACCGACATTAAGAAGATTATCGATGCAGGGCTGCCCGTCATGGGACACCTCGGACTAATGCCCCAGTCGATCAACAAATATGGAACCTATGTGGTTCGTGCCAAAGAAGAAGCAGAAGCTCAAAAGCTGATTGACGATGCCAAACTTTTGGAAGAATCTGGCTGTTTTGCTATTGTGCTGGAAAAAATACCCGCTGAATTGGCTCATAGGGTGGCCTCTGAACTGCGCATTCCAATCATTGGCATCGGGGCAGGCAACGGGGTAGACGGACAGGTGCTGGTTATCCACGATATGCTTGGCTTAACCCAATCGTTTTCGCCACGCTTCCTTAGAAGATACCTTAATTTGGCTGAAGAAATCAAAGGCGCTGTCAACCATTATGTGGAGGATGTCAAATCCAAGGACTTCCCCAACGAGAAGGAACAGTACTAAGAAGTTTAAAATTCCAAGTTCCAAGTTCGAAGTGAGGGGAATGCGTAGGGTAACAGAAGTGGCTTAATAGTTTCCGAAAGACTTTAAGGTCCTTAAAGTCATTTAGATCCTTAGCTATAGCACTGGGACTTGAAACTTGGAACATGAAACTTGGAACTTCTTTTTTGTAAATAGTAAATACTAAAATAGTAAATAGTTCTAATGGAAGTAATATACGAAGACAATCATATCATCGCTGTCAATAAAGCTTGTGGCGAGATCGTTCAGGGCGATAAAACCGGCGATGTCACCTTAATCGACAAGGTGAAGGAATACATCAAGGTGAAATACAAAAAGCCCGGCGATGTTTACCTGGGTTCACCTCATCGTCTGGACAGGCCAACGAGTGGCATCATCATTTTTGCCCGTACAAGCAAAGCACTTTTACGCCTGAATGAAATGTTCCAGGACAAGGATGCTATGAAAAAGACCTATTGGGCCGTTGTCGATGCTTTACCCGATCTGGAGGAGGGTACCTTGCATCACTGGCTGGTGAAGGATGAAGAGAAGAACAAATCGCATGCCCATAACAAGGAGCGTAAAGGAGCAAAGGAAGCAATCCTACATTACAAACATGTGGCAACGCTGAGCCATTACCATATGCTGGAAATTGATTTAAAAACAGGGCGCCATCACCAGATCCGTGCACAGCTTAACCGCATCGGGCTGCATATTAAAGGCGACTTGAAATACGGTGCAGCGCGAAGCAATGAAAATGCAGGCATTCACCTGCATGCACGCAAAATTGAATTCATTCACCCGGTTACCAAACTTCCGCTGAAAATTGTTGCCCCCCCGCCAAAAAGAGATCCTATCTGGGACGACCTGGTAAAAATCGACTATCTGAAAGATTAAGCAGGTTACCCGTTTGGTGATTCAAAGCCAAGACATTTGCTAAAGGTCAAAAATCATTCTTGAAAAAGATGGTTTTTGACCTTTTTTACTTTCGATAAGCTGAGGGATACCAATTTACATTTCAATGTCGTTTAGTTATGATTTAGCAAATAGGGTAAAGAATGAAACAAAGGATATTTTATAAGATTCAGTCTATATTTTTAAAATCTTACGCTGTTGTTTTTAGATCTTAGTAACCGATCAAGCACCCCTCAGACCCAATCTTATTGATCTTGAAATAAGATACATAAGATTTGTGTAGTGGGGGGTATGGCCCTGTTACTAAGATGTAGTCTTCAAAGTAAGATTTAAAAACGCTTCCCTGTAACCGCTTGAAATACTTCATATTTTTACACTCCCTCCACCAAAGGTAAACTTTTCTTGGATGGCTTTCAACACGCTTGTATTTTCGAATTCCTTAACTAGGGTCTGCTGAAAAACCCAGGAAGATTTTTCCGTAGGAAATTTCTGTCAATAGAAAAAAAGAAAGTAGCAGGACCCTTTGCCCGTAGGGCATTTCTTACGGGTTATTGGGGAAT
This sequence comes from Prolixibacteraceae bacterium, assembly GCA_014380255.1. The sequence goes on from JACMKG010000314.1 coordinate 4,858, forward strand.
GATAACTGGAAATTCCCTAACGGGAAACCCCTTGACAATGGATTCGCCTTTTTCTATTGACAGAAATCCCCTAGCGGGGAAAAGCCCTGCTCGGGTAAAAGATTTGAATGACTTGAGTGCAACCTTTTTCATTAACCATTCCTTTTTTACATGCACTTATTTCAATGAATGTTATTCTTTTCGTCTAAATATCAATCCTATAAATGTTTTTCAGCAGACCCTAACTAAACGACATTAATTTACATTTTATCAAAAATCTACCTCCTGTCATACCCTTTTCATTAAAAAAACCCAGGTGTTTTTCTCCTTGAATCCATCCCGGATTTTAGCTGCTGAATAGTCTTCGGAGCCATCCCTCTGTCAAAGGTCATTCGAAGATCGTTCGAAGGTCGTTCGAAGGTCGTTCGAAGGTTATTCGTA
>JACMKG010000315.1 GCA_014380255.1 Prolixibacteraceae bacterium
GCGCAGGGCACCCGGGGTGTGGGGCAGGCTGCCAACCAGGCAGTGGTGTTGGCCATGTTCCTCATATTCATCGAAGAGGTGATTATTGTACAGATTTCAAACTGGATACGATTCTTTTAACACCATGGGACAGCTAAAAAATATCATACACAAAGAAGAAACAGTCATTTCCATCTCCGGCTTATACAAATCGTTTGGAGATCTGGATGTTTTAAAGGGCGTAGACTTTCACCTCTTCAAGGGAGAAAATGTGGCTGTGCTTGGCAAGTCTGGAACAGGAAAGTCTGTTTTAATTAAGATCATTGCCGGATTGCTTACACCGGATAAAGGGGAAGTGGTTGTATTAAACCACCATGTGCCCAGCTTAAATAGAAAAGAACTGGATGCCTTACGCCTGCACATTGGCTTTTCATTCCAAAACAGTGCATTGTACGATAGCATGACCGTGTACCAGAACCTGGCATTTCCATTGACCATGAACAGGAAAAACCTGAGCAAAAAAGAAGTGGACCATGCCGTGTATGAAGTACTGGATGCCGTAAGCCTTGCAGATAAAAATAAACAGATGCCTTCGGATCTGTCCGGGGGACAGCGAAAAAGGATTGGCATTGCACGTACGTTGATCCTTAAGCCTGATATCATGTTGTATGATGAACCAACGGCAGGCCTTGATCCGATTACAAGTGCCGAAATCATTGAGCTTATCAATGAAGTGCAGGAGAAATATAATACCAGTTCCATCATCATTACACATGACCTTACATGTGCAAAGAATACAGCTAACCGGATTGCCATGCTGGAAGACGGTCGGTTTATCAAGATAGGAGTTTTCGATGAGGTATTCACCCATGGCTCCGACAATGAGCAGGTACAAGGTTTTTTTAATTACAATTTTATCAATACCCTATGAATCAGTCACCCAATAAACGTGCAGTAATTGTTGGCCTTTTTATTATTATCGGATTAGGATTCCTGATAGGAGGCATTCTTATAGTTGGTAATTTACAATCAGCATTTAACCGAAAAACATCCCTGGTATGCCTTTTTGATGATGTCAGCGGATTACAGCCGGGAAATAACATCTGGTTCTCGGGTGTAAAGATAGGAACAGTTAAAAGCCTGAACTTTCATGGCAGGTCACAGGTAATAGTGGATATGGATGTGGCTACTTCGTCGCGCCAATACATACGTAAAGATGCCATGGTTAAGATAAGCAACGACGGTCTGATCGGCAGTAAGATCCTGGTGATTTACGGTGGAAGCCTTGAAGCCGGAGAAGTACAGGGTGGAGATACTCTGAAGGTAGAGAAAACCTTTACTTCGGAAGATGTCATTAATACGGCACAGGAAAACAATAAAAACCTTTTAGCCATTACCAATGACATCAAAACCATCACCAGTAAATTAGCTGCCGGTGAAGGATCGATGGGTAAACTACTTGCCGACAGCACCATGTACACCAACATCAGCCAGACTATAGCGTCTCTGCAGAAGGCCTCTGTAAAGGCACAGCAAATGCTCAGCACACTGGCCTCCTTTAGTTCCAATTTGAATCAAAAAGGCACCCTGGCCAATGAACTTACCACCGATACGGTGGTCTTCAAATCAGTGAAAGCATCTGTGTTGCAGTTTCAGCAAATGGCCGATTCAGCAACCTTGCTTATTTCTAACCTGAAGCAGGCGGGCAGTAATCCGAACTCGCCGGTTGGTGTTCTGCTTCACGACCAGGTGGCAGGCGCTCAATTAAAGGAATCCATTAAACACCTTGAGAGCAGTTCAAAGAAGCTGGATGAAGACCTGGAGGCCGTTCAGCACAATTTCTTGCTTAAACGATACTTCAAGAAAAAAGCCAAAGAAGAGAAAAGTATTCTTACTGAAAACTAGCATACATCAGAAAAGGGTAAATGAGCAAAAGATCATTTACCCTTTTCAGCTATATAATAAAAATAAGCAATCAGGTTGAATAGGACCTATTCAACCTATATTTCATACAGGCTGTACTTTCATCTTACTTGACGGCCATGTCCTTCAATAACAGCTCAATTTCATGCCTTTCCTGCAAATAATAACAGCTGTGGCTACCGAATTTATCAACTTATAGTCATCCCTTCCATAAACAAACTCATAATATTCAGATTTATAACAGAATATTCAGGATATTTGTATATACGATGACAATAAAAAACGTATTGCCGGTACAACAAAATCCATTGGATGAGAAAAGAAGCCTATCATATCATTTTTGAGTCAGATACCAGGGGTGGCAGGCTCTTTGATATTGTTCTGCTTTGGCTAATTCTTTTAAGTGTCGCAGTAGTTATAATCGAAAGTATCCCTTCATACCAAAAGCGCTATTTTGATCTCTTTTACTTCATCGAATGGACATTCACAATTCTTTTTTCCATCGAGTATATCCTTCGGGTATGGAGTTCGCCCAAGCCCTGGAAATACATCTTTAGTTTCTGGGGACTAGTCGATATTTTATCCATCCTTCCTACCTACCTGGATTTGATTTCTCCCGGGTATCATTATTTACTTACAGTTCGTATCTTTCGATTACTCAGGGTCTTCAGAATACTCAAATTGGTCCGCTTTAACAGGGAAGCTCGCGTTCTTCTGGAAGCCATGAGAGGGAGCACTCATAAAATTGGCGTTTTTCTATTAACAGTCCTCTCTACGGTCACCCTCCTGGGAACCTTGATGTATGTAGTTGAAGGAAGTGAAAGTGGATTTACAAGCATTCCACAAAGCATTTACTGGGCCATTGTAACCGTTACCACCGTTGGGTTTGGGGATATTGTACCTCAAACAACGTTGGGTAAATTGCTCTCTTCAATAGCAATGATCATCGGGTACTCCATCATTGCCGTCCCTACAGGAATCATCACTGTTGAATTATCAAA
>JACMKG010000316.1 GCA_014380255.1 Prolixibacteraceae bacterium
GGCAGGTGAAGGCTGATCACATCACTGGCTGCCATGAGTTGATCCAAGGGTAAGAATTCAAAGCCTTCCTGTTCTTCCAACTGATACTTTCGGCTTCGGCTGAAGTAAGAAACCTTCATTCCCCAATGCTGTGCCATACGGGCTACCAGGGTTCCAAGAGTTCCCATACCAACAATACCCATCGTTTTACCGCGCAGCTCACGCGTTTCACCTTGCCACTGATGCTTTCCCAGTCCTTTAAAAAGATAAATCAGTTCGGCAAAGATAAATTCAAGGGTTCCATCATCGCCATAATCACGCACCCCTTTAACCACGATACCCTGTTTGCGGGCCTGGCTGATATACACGTTGGCCGCTTTTTCATCGTATAAACTGCAACACATGCCAATGTACCTCAACGAAGGAGACGACTTGATAACCTCCGCATTCACCCGGGTATTCCAGCTTACCAGGATACAGTCGGAGTCAGCAATGCGGCGAAGAATCTCCTCATCATTTGAAGGGAAATCATTGTATATGGTAATTGGAGATGCAGAAAGTTTGGCAATCTGTTCCAGAGTGTCAGCTGTTAAGCCACAGGAATCAATAAGGGTAATCTTTTGAAAAATCATGTTTTGGTTTGAAATTAGTTCATTTAAGTTGCTGGCTGCTAGCTTCTGGCAAAACAATGCTGCCGTCCTCTTAAACTAGGCCTCTATATCTTAGATTTTTATTACCCCTTTGTGTAGTTGGATAAGCGGAAATATTAAATCCCAGTTGTCCCCCCAACCGAGTTTGCCACCTTCTATCTTAAATTGTTTGAATAATTCGATGTCATTGTATTTGTTATATTGCGGGTGCGGATGCTTTTTAAGGAAAGGGCCAAAATCGACCACCCTGACCGAATGATCATTAAACTCTATCTCTATACTATAACCTTCCACATAATGAGCTTTATGAATTTGAATAGGTTCCTTGATCACCTTATCTTTCGGGTTATCTTTTCGTTTTTTGGTTCTGCTAATAATATTCTCCATAACGCACATGAACATGTAATGGTTTGTGGTCGTTTGAATAAAAGAAAAATACAAATCCTAGGTATTCAAATATTTTAGGCATTGCCTGTGTATATGAGATACAAAGCTAATGAATTTATCTGCATTTCATTCCAGACAATCCCGTTTGGTATGATTGCAAATTCAGTAATACTTACCGCCAGCTTATACATTGTCAGAGAAAGCTGGTCTCAAGAATTCTATCAAATGTAATGACAATGAGTAAAGGCAAAACAGGCATGATATTTCCCTGAATTTCATCCACATAATTTGTAAAATCTCTCCTCTGAGATTCACAGGTTATTCGAAGGTCGTTCGAAGGTCGTTCGAAGGTGATTCGAAGGTCCTTCGTATGTGTATGAAGAATCTTCGAATAACCTTCTAACAAGATTTGTATGATTTTCTAATGACCAGCAAATCATTTGCAAGAATTCTGAAATGACAAATAAAGGCAACAAGAATAGCAAAGTTTTTAAAAAGCCAACAGGAATACAAGTCAGGATTCAGGGTGTTCGGAAGATGATAGTTTCTTAAAATGGTCTTCATCAGGAAGGAGCAGGTGCAGCGCACCGTACCTATTTGTAGAAAAGCTGGCAAGTGCGAAATCAAAGGTGCATAGCACCGTAATATCTTAATAATTAAGCAATTATATTCGTAGAAATAGATTTTTTTTGACATCCCTGAATATTACGGTGCGCTGCACCTGGAGGTAGTGCGTTAATGGCTTTTTCTACAAATATTAACGGTACTCCGTACCTCGGGTCGGTGTAATAATCGACTTTGATACAAATATAAAAAGCGCGCTGCACTTTTGCATACCATTCAAACCACATAATGCACCATATAATAAATTATTTATTTGTAAATAATTTCAAAAATGCATACCTTAGAGAAAATCAATTATTAACTCTCTCCATGGCAAACACTTATACCCAATGTTATTTTCATCTGGTATTCGCTGTAAAAAACAGAAATGCATTGATTAAAAAATCTTGGAAGGATCAATTGGAAATGTATATCACTGGCATTATTCAAACACACAAACACAAGCTTTTGGCCATTGGGTCGATGCCCGACCATATTCATATCTTTATTGGATACTATATGAGTGAACTGATACCTGATTTGGTAGAAGAGATTAAAACCTCCAGCAATGCATGGATTAAAAATAACCATTTAACACCCTTCAAATTCGAATGGCAAAAAGGTTATGGAGCATTTACCTACTCACATTCGCAAATTGATGCAGTTGTAAAATATATTATAAATCAGGAGAGACACCATCACAAACAATCATTTAAGGAAGAATATTTGGAAATACTGAGCAAAAATGGGATTGCTTTCAAAAATGAATATTTGTTTGATTTCTTTGAAGAGCTTGAAATGTGGGAATAGATGTTATAAGTGCTACGAACCTTCAGTTCCTAACTCTTGAACTTTTTCTACAAATATGAACCCCGAGTAACTCGGGGCGCACCTACAGCATCTTACGAACACTGTTGATTCTGGATATGACCTAAAAGCCATTCAGGGATGAATACAATTCATTCCTGAATGGCTTTATTACAATTGAATTCTTATACTTTAGGAAGCGACCATGGGGCGCGGTATTCAGCCTTGGTCAAGGCATTGGCCTCGGGGTCGTTGAGGAATTCTTGTTTTTCACCATCCCAGGTTAGCTTGCGGCCCAAGCGGTAAGCAATATTTCCCATGTGTGAAAAACGAGCAATGTGAGCCCCGGTCTCAATGTCGCAATTAGGTTTATTATGTGTTTTCATGCAGTCGATAAAGTTGGCCACATGCAAATCCAGCCCCTTGTTGGTTCCTTGCTTGATCGGCAGGTCGACTGCTCCTTCTTTGGCGCTGGTGCTTTTATTCTCGACCATCACTTCCCATCCGGCACGATCCACAATCAGGGTTCCATATTCGCCTATGAAGGATACCCCGTGTCCGCGACGCTTATACTGTGCCCCGTAGATTCCGATGGTATGATCCCACAGGATGCCAAAATCGCCGAAATCATACATAGCCATCATCGTATCGGGAGTTTCCATGGCATCGGTCGGGAAAGCATATTTACCGCCCGAAGAGCTGATCGCCTTGGGAACATACTGGTTCATTCCAAACAGGGCATAGTCCAAAAGGTGGACACCCCAGTCGGTCATTACGCCCCCGGCATAATCCCAATACCAGCGCCAGCTTGCATGGAACCTGGTTTGGTTAAAGGGTTGTTCGGGACGAGGTCCTAACCACATGTTGTAATCGACTCCTGCAGGCGCCGGAGCATCGGCCACCACGGGAATGGATTTTTTCCAACCCACATACGACCATGCACGCACCGAACGCACTCTTCCCAGGTTTCCGGCCTGGATATAGTTTATAGCATCGAGCCAATGGGGGTCACTGCGTTGCCACTGGCCTACCTGTACCACTTTGTTGTATCTTTTGGTAGCTTTCACCATCAGGTTGCATTCTTCGATGGTATATCCCAAAGGCTTTTCGCAGTATACATCCTTGCCCGCTTCCATGGCATAAATCATGGGGATACAATGCCAGTGATCGGGAGTTCCAACAATGACAGCGTCAATATCTTTTTGTTCGAGCAGCTTTCTGAAATCACCGTAAAGGGCAGGTTTGGTGCCGGTGAGTTTTTCCACTTCAGCGGCACGTTTGTTCAACACGTTCTGGTCGACATCGCACAGGGCGGCACAAACCACGTTTGGTTGTTGAAGGAAAGCCTTCAGGTTCGTAAATCCCTGGTTATTACATCCTATCAGACCTACTACCACCCGTTCGTTGGCTCCTACACATCCGGCATTCATCAAGGTAGGGAAAACACTTAGCGCAGCAGCTACTGTGGCTGATTGTTTGATAAAAGTTCTGCGGTTACTGTCCATTCTATTTGTGTTTTAATTTAGTTAGTTCAAATTAGTCGCCATAAAACTACAGAAACTTTTGCCTGATTGGTCAACCGAAACATGGGATTTGCATCCAAATGATTAAATATCCGTTTTGAATAACCAATTCACAGGTTAAATGGCCGGAATCCTTAATGGAAATGGGTATTCTTGAATGAAGTTGATTTAGTGATCGCCAAGTTTATAAATGTTATAATACCTTTTCACCAATCCATTGATGTATCTTTTCAGATAATCCACACTCAAAAATGAGTTTGACCAGTTGTCATAGCGTTGGCACTGAACGCCTAAATAGAAAAAGTAAAGGCTCACCCCGAGCATAGGGAGAA
>JACMKG010000317.1 GCA_014380255.1 Prolixibacteraceae bacterium
ACCAAGGTAAGTAAAGGGTAATTAAAAATCCCATCGGTTGATGGTATGTAATCTTTTACGGGTGTCCGGTTTTAATAAAAATAGTAGCGTTGGAAGTAATACAAAAAGTCAGCAAGAAGAAAACTCAAAAGCTTTATAGGGATTTAAGGAAAGCCGAGTGGTTTGGGAGCCGTAAGGCAAAGATGATTAGGTCACCGGGTGCATAACTTTGATTTTCAAGAAAAGCCAAAAGCCTTTCCAGGTATTTCCAGGTAATTCTGCAAAGGCTTTGAATCTGAAACGGAAATAGTGTTTATAGAAAAGAGGCTGTCTAAAGGACATCCCATTGAAAGCTTCTGGCTTTTAGCTTCTGGCGGCAGGCAAGATCGCTCTGTATGAGATTTATGCGATTTTTACCAGCAGCCGGCAGCAAGTAGCTACGAGCTTAAAGGATATATTTTTAGACAGCCTCTTTATTTATTTTTACAATGGAATATTCCCATGCTTGCGCGGCAAATTGGATTTGCGCTTGTTCTGGGTCATATTCAATGCCTGTATAATCTTGATCCTTGTATCTTTTGGAAGGATGATTTCATCAATGTAACCCAGTGAAGCAGCCCTGTAAGGATTGGCGAATTTCTCTCTGTAGTCTTCCACGGCTGCGGCCCTTTCATCGTCATTGAGTTTACCGCGATACAGGATGTTGATGGCTCCTTCAGGGCCCATAACGGCGATTTCGGCGGTAGGATAAGCAAAGTTGACATCGGCCCCGATGTGCTTGCTTGACATTACATCATAGGCGCCACCGTATGCTTTGCGGGTGATAAGGGTAATCTTGGGAACCGTAGCTTCGGCAAAAGCATAGAGCAACTTGGCTCCGTGCTTGATGATTCCACCAAATTCCTGGCTTGTTCCGGGTAAGAACCCGGGCACATCGACCAGAGTTACCAGCGGGATGTTAAAAGCATCGCAGAAGCGCACAAAACGTGCTGCCTTGCTCGATGAATTGATATCCAGTACCCCTGCAAGGAAAGCCGGCTGATTGGCCACAATGCCGATTGGCTTTCCACCCATGCGTGCAAATCCTATGACGATATTGGGGGCGTAATTTGGCTGAACTTCCAAAAAGTGCTCATCATCAATGATCTTGAGAATAATATCCTTGATGTCGTAAGGTTTGTTGGGATCTACTGGCACTATTTGATTTAAGGAAGCATCCGTGCGGTCTTCAGGATCAGTGCATATTTTAAACGGGGGCTCCTCCATGTTGTTGGAAGGAATAAAACTCATCAACTCGCGGATCATCATCAGGGTCTGTTCTTCATCACTGCCGGTGAAATGGGCCACCCCGCTTTTCGATGAATGGGTTACTGCCCCTCCAAGCTCTTCCTTGGTAACATCTTCATGAGTCACGGTTTTAATGACCTCAGGCCCTGTAACGAACATATGGCTGGTTTTCTCGACCATAAAAATAAAGTCCGTCAGGGCAGGGGAATACACGGCACCGCCTGCACAAGCCCCCATAATAGCGCTTATTTGAGGGATGACCCCTGAGGAGATCACATTGTTGTGGAAGATATCAGCGTATCCTGCAAGGCTTTCAACGCCTTCCTGAATACGAGCGCCTCCCGAATCATTGAGCCCGATGACGGGAGCTCCCATTTTGATAGCGAGATCCTGAATCTTGAGGATCTTATCAGCATTGGTACGGCTTAAAGTGCCTCCGAAAACGGTAAAGTCCTGTGCAAAGACATATACCAGCCGCCCGTTGATCTTCCCGTATCCACATACGACCCCGTCGCCCGGGAACTTTTGTTTATCAATGCCAAAATCGGTAGCCCGGTGGGTTACCATTTTATCTATTTCATTAAAGGTATTGGGATCCAGTAATAACTCTAACCGTTCACGCGCCGTCTTTTTTCCTGAGGAATGTTGTTTTTCAACACGTTCCGCACCACCGCCAGCTTCTGCCTGATGATTGAGTAACTCAAATTGTTCAAATTTGGCTTTTAAGTCCATTGCTTGTGTTTATAATTTTGTTTACTTTTTCATATACATCTATGTTTGAAACACATAGACACATAGGGCACATAGGATGATTTTTAATTATATATCTATGTGTTTGTTATTCATTTGAGTATATTCTTTACTTTTCAATAAGGCTCATAGAATAATTTTTTACTATGTGTTCTATGTGCCTATGTGTTTACTTTTTCTTACTCTATTTCTATTAAAACCTGATTTGCTTCTACTGTACTGCCTTCCAACACATGAATGAGGGCTATGGTACCGTCCATTGGTGATTTGTATTCACTTTCCATCTTCATGGCCGAAATGGTGATCAAGGTATCTCCTTTTTTTACAATATCACCTACAGCAACGGGGATTTTAATTACTTTACCGGGCATGGGTGATATGATGGTGCGTTCGGACATTACCTGTGAATTTCCGGTCCGGTTACGCAAGTATCTTGATTCAGCATCTATAATTTCTAAATCATACGAATTATAGTACGAGTAAGCTGTGTAATGTTTGGATTTTGGTTGTGGTACCAGTTCAATATTATACGAGCGTCCATTGGCCAGTATGGAAAATATTCCTTCGTCATTGTGCATGAGGTCAACCTGGTATATTTTATTATCCACTTTTATTTCAAGCAAGTTTTCATATTGTTTTAATATTTCGACGGATGCGATGCGTTTGTCTAACTTAATTTCAATTGACATAGATTTGGGGGATTACAATCGTTCAAAATTCTTTTGGTAAGTGTATTTTTTCCATCTGTTTTTGGCAGGGTACATCTGCTTGGATGTTTGTGCGATATTCAACTGATCTAAATACTCGATGTAAGTGGCAATGATTACCATGTCCTCAATGTCCTCTGAACATTTGGCAGGAGACAACAGGAATTCCTTATTTTTTTCGATAAAATTAGTATCGTAGTTTCCACTTCTGAAGTCATCCGTATCCATGATTCTTTCCAAAAACTTGATCGAGGTTTTAACACCAGTAATCTTGTATTCGTAAAGTGCCCTTTTCATCCGATCGATAGCCTCCGTTCTATTTTCAGCCCATACGATCAGCTTGGAGATCATTGAGTCGTAATAGATGGGTATTTCATATCCTTCATACACATATCCATCCGTGCGTACTCCAAATCCAAGAGGTTCTGTGATGTTGTATATCTTGCCGGGATTAGGCATGAAATTGTTATCTGAATCTTCGGCGTATATGCGACATTCGATGGCGTGGCCACTTTGCCTAAGCTGATCCTGGGTAAATGTGAGCGGATGACCTTCTGCAACCATTATCTGTTGCTTGACAAGGTCAATACCGGTAACGCGTTCCGTGATGGGATGCTCAACCTGAAGCCTGGTATTCATTTCCAGGAAATAAAAATTAAGGTCATTATCAACCAGGAATTCGATGGTACCTGCTCCTGCATAGCTGACTGCCTTTGCCGCATCCACGGCATATTTCCCCATCTTCTGGCGTAATTCAGGAGTCATTAATGGGGAAGGGGTTTCTTCAAGCATCTTTTGATGCCTCCTTTGGACCGAGCATTCGCGTTCAAACATATGAACCACGTTTCCATGCTTATCACCCAGTACCTGGAATTCAATGTGATGCGGAGATGAAATGTATTTCTCGATGTAGACCGAGTCGTTGCCAAAAGATGATAATGCTTCTGAGCGTGCAGATCTGACCGATGATACGATATCTTTCTCGTCAGTAATCAACCTCATACCTTTACCTCCTCCGCCTGCGGAAGCTTTGACCATTACAGGTAGCCCAATTTGGCGGATGGTATCAAGAGCTTCTTTCTCGGTTTTAATACTTTCTGTAGTTCCGGGAACAACTGGTACGCCTGCAGCAATCATTGTTAGACGAGCTTTTATCTTATCACCCATCTGGTCAATTACTTCAGGCGAAGGACCAATAAAAATAATGTCGTTTTCCCCGCACTTTCTTGCAAACTCAGAGTTTTCGGAAAGGAATCCATATCCGGGATGAATGGCATCAACGTTGTGCTTTTTTGCTATATCAATGATTTTATCAGACTTCAAATAACTTTCTGAAGAAGGAGATGGACCGATATGATACGCTTCATCGGCATACCTCACATGAAGTGAAGTACGGTCTGCATCAGAAAACACTGCTACGGTCTTTATACCAATTTCGCGGCAGGTACGCATTATTCGTATGGCAATTTCGCCACGGTTAGCAATTAAGATTTTTTTGATTTTCTTCATTTCATAATTAATTATCCATAAGAATTATTTTTTATTGAATAATCAGGCAGCACGCTTTAAAACCCTCAAAAGGGCAAATTGTTTGACTGATCGGTTCTTATTTTCTCAGCAGCGACAGGTTAACGGCAAAACAGAGATTTTCAAATATAATCTTTCGATACACTTTCCAATCAAATAACCAAATGGCATAAAATAGCTCCGATGGGATGTCTTGCAGTATAAATCTGTTTGAATTTCAGTAAGTTTAAATTTATTTGTATTGCTAACCAGTGAGTTATAATTAATGATACAGCACTTTTAACCAGAATGGATGGCATGAGTATTTTTTGAAAAAATATTCATAAACCTGTTTCCTGATAAAAATTTGTATTTTGAGTTCAAATGTTTTGATAACCGAAATTCTTATTACTTTCTTTGACCCGCATTTCAAACAGGAAGCATGACTGTCAGAGAGATCGGTTGCAATTGTCTGATAATGTGCATATTTGATCCCATTGTATTTGATTATTTTCTAAACAAACCATTTTACAGATAGTGAGTATTTCTGATTACATACCCGTTTACCGGAAGAACCTGACCTTGGCCATACCAGTTATTTTTGCCCAGATGGGGCAGGTTACCGTTAACCTGGCCGATAATATGATGGTTGGCCATGTGGGAACCATTGAACTGGCAGCCGCATCGTTTGCCATCAACGTATTTCATATAGGCATGCTATTCGGCCTTGGCATTACTTTTGGACTTACTCCGCTGGTCGGTCAATCATTCAATACCCACAGCCCGGAGAAGTTGGGGGGATGGCTTAAAAACGGGTTGTTGGTTCATTTTCTAGCCGCTATCGTACTAGTTATGGCTATGTCGTCAGTGGTATTTTTTATGGACCGGATGGGGCAAAGTCCAGAAGTGGTTAAAGCAGCTATTCCTTATTACCTGATACAAGTAACATCGTTGCTGCCTCTGATGTTGTTCTTTTCAATCAAGCAGTTTTTTGAAGGAGTAGGCAATACAAAAATAGCGATGGTGATTACCATTGTGGCCAATCTGGTAAATGTTGGCCTTAACTATGTTTTGATTTACGGTAAGTTTGGGTTTCCTGTTCTAGGCCTTAATGGAGCAGGCTATGCCACTTTAATTTCGCGGCTTATTATGCCTGTGCTTTTTGTGCTTATCGTCCTTAAAATGCCTACATTCAAGGTATATTTTGATCATGCCCGCAAGGCCGTTTTTGACATTGCACGGATGAAGCGAATGACCTCCATGGGACTCTCTATCGGGGTTCAGATGGTTATCGAAATTCTGGCTTTCAGTCTTGGCGCCATCATGCTTGGTTGGATTTCCAAGGAGTCGCTAGCCGGTCATCAGGTAGCTATTGGGATGGCATCGATGACCTACATGATTTCCTTTGGATTAGCCTCAGGTACAACCATTCGGGTAAGTCATGCTTACGGCGAACATGATAAAAATGAACTGAGACATGCCATCTTCGCATCTCTTCACATCGTTGTAGCCTTTATGTCGCTCATGGGAATTCTCTTTATCGTATTAAGAAACTATTTGCCGCTATTGTTTACAAGCGATCCGGAAGTAATAAGGATTGCTGCGGGGTTGCTGATTGTAGGTGCATTCTTCCAGATATTTGATGGCATGCAGGTAGTCCTTTTAGGGGCCTTGCGTGGAATGGCTGATGTACGGGTACCTATGTTTATCGCCTTTTTCTGTTACATTGTAGTGAGCCTGCCTATCAGTTATCTTCTTGCTTTTACCTTCCGTATCGGCTATCCCGGTGTATGGATAGGCTTTGTCTTTGGATTATCAGCCGCAGCTCTGTTGTTTGGATTAAGGTTGAAAAGCCAGTTGCATAAGTTTGAGATCAAAGCATAAATAAGAAACATTCCTGTCAATGGTATTTTGACACACAAGGGTAGCAATGTTAGCAAGCTATAGCCAAATGGAAAATAAACACATAGGCACATAGAACACATAGAATAATTTTAACTATGTGTTCTATGTGCCTATGTGTTTCAGAAATATTAACACAAAAAAAAGTTGATAATAGGAATAATTTTCCCATTATCAACTTTTTATAATCGATTAATTGAAATGCCTTTTACTTCACGTAAGTAGCTGCTTTCAGGAATTCGTAGCTTTTTCGAACACTTACAGCTGGTTCGAAATTGTATCTCTCAACTTCAACAAACGAATCTTTCAATCCATTTTTGTAGGCTGTTTCATAGATAGGTTTAAAGTCGATCTGCCCGCTTTCACCGATTTCTTTTTCATCTTTGATATGCAGAACAGGGAAACGGTCAGGGTACTTGTTCATGTAGTCAACAGCATTATAACCGCCGCGCATTACCCAGTATACATCCATTTCGAAGAATACATTCTTTGGATTGGTATTTTTGATCATGTAATCGTACATGATTTCACCTTCTATTTTCTCGAATTCACGGGCATGGTTGTGAAATCCAAATGGAATGCCTTGCTTACCTGTCAATTCGCCCACCGCGTTGTAATAATCGCACCACATTTTCAATTCATCCAATGTTTTTGGGATCGGCATACTTGGCTTAACCATGAACTTACATCCTGCTTCCTTATGATCTTCAAGGGCTTTTTTCCACCATTCCATCGCTTGTGCATGGGTATCTTTCGTGTAGTTAGGGCCACCAAGGTGAGCACTTGTTAGTTTCATACCAAGGCCTTTTACTACCTTTTTAAATTCTTTAGGTGACATTCCATAGATTTTGCCATCGGCATAATTGGCTGACTCCAATGTGCTGAAACCAATGTCTGAAACCAGCTTTAAGGTACCCATAGCATCAGATTTCATGGCTTCACGTAGAGAATATAGCTGTAATCCAATATTTTTCTTTCCCTTAGCAGGAAGTATAGCAGCCTGAAGTAAATTGGTGCCAACCATGCTGCCGGCAATAAATAACGAACCTGCTTTTAAAAAATCTCTTCTGTTTGTCATTTTAAATGGTTTAAATTAATTATGGTTTTAGTAGTATTTTTTATTCAAAAATAACTAATCGAATTAAAACGTTCACTGCTATTAGTAAGAAAATCCAGCTTGTTCAAATCATTCGTCCGTTGAATATTGAAAATGATTGCCTTGCTTATTGTTTTTTTACTGCTGTGATTGTTTTTGGACCATCCGGAGAATCAACCGTTCCGGTTAATTTATCCTTTTCATGGGTTAGCTGAACATTGACAGGATTACCTTCTACATAGGAAGTAAAGGTAATTTTTTCCTTGTCAATCTTTAGGTTGCTTGTTTCCAATTCACCGGCATCAAGCTTGATAACACATACTGTTTGTCCTTCTTTTTCAGAAAAGATAAGACTTCCTTTTTCATATCCGTAAGGGGCATCACTAACTTCATAAACCCATTCACCTAGAATAGGCTTTTTCTTGTTTTCTGCTTGTAATTGAAAAGTGCTACATACAAAAAGAGTGCATAAAAGTAAAAGTGGGAAAATGTGCTTTTTCATAAGAAGTGTTTTAAAGGTTAACTTATTTAAATTCTACCTGGTGTTGAATCACCAAATTTAATTATTCTTCAGTTAATTCCTGTTATCAGCCAGGCACTTCTTTTTCAGATATTTTGATTGAAAAAAAACTTTTTATTCCATTAAAAGAGGCGCTCACGGATTTGAAGGAAGGAATATGGATGGATTTTTTTTGATTATCACCGCCCAAGGATTGTCTTTATTTTCGGAGGTTATTCGAAGGTCGTTCGAAGGTTGTTCGAAGGTCGTTCGAAGGTACTTCGATTAAGAACGAATAATTATCGAATGACATTCTAATTATTTTCTATCGACCTTCTTTTTACTGAGGAATCTATGGCAAAAATCCCTGAAGTCGAAATGTCGTTTTGGGGATAACACATGGGGGCTGCCATTCTATTTAATTAGGTGCTAAAAGCTTATACTGTCTTGTCGATCGAATGTGCTACCTAGGGTACTTTTTAACAGCTTTACCCTCTTTATTCAATCCAAAAATGGCTACCTTCGAGCCTCCATTTTACAAGCTCAGCACATGCATCAAAATATTATACGATTAATTGCACACCAAGTAGGTATCAACGAGATACAGACCGGAAATACCATACAACTGCTCACTGAAGGCTCTACAGTGCCATTTATAGCCCGGTACAGGAAGGAAAGTACAGGAAGCCTGGATGAAGTCCAGATAGAAGCTATTAAAGATGCTAAGGAGAAAATGGAGGAATTGCTCAAACGCAAGGAAACTATTTTAAAAACAATCCAGGAGCAAGGACTGCTGACCACCGATTTGCAAAAACGCATTGAAGATTCTTTTAATGCTACTGAACTGGAAGATATCTATCTGCCTTATAAACCTAAACGCCGCACCAAGGCTGCCATTGCACGCGAGAAAGGGCTGGAACCACTGGCTAAGACAATCATGCAGCAAAACGAAAGGGATATCGAGCGAAAAGCTCATTCTTTTGTAGGTGAAAAAGTGGAATCTACGGAAGAAGCATTGGCCGGGGCACGTGATATTGTAGCCGAATGGATCAATGAAGATGAGAAGGCTAGATCTATTGTTCGCCGTGTATTTGAAACCGAAGCGATCATTACCTGTAAACTCATAAAGGGAAAAGAAGAAGAGGCAGCCAAATACAGTAATTATTTTGACTGGAGGGAGCCCTTGAAAAAATGTCCATCGCATCGTTTATTGGCTATGCGAAGGGGCGAAAATGAAGGATTTCTGCGAGTTTCTGTAACGCCTGAAAGTGAAGAGGGTATTGTTCGGCTGAAGCGTACCTTTATACGGAGCAATAATTCATGTACCGATCAGATGGAGCTGGCTGTTCAGGATGCCTATAAGCGACTTTTGGAGCCAACCATTGAAACTGAATTTTTCAATTCTTCAAAAGATAAAGCTGATGAAGAGGCCATTCGTGTATTTGCTGAGAATATCAGGCAGTTGCTCCTGGCAGCACCCTTGGGGCAGAAGCGTGTGCTGGCAATCGATCCGGGCTTTCGCAGCGGATGTAAATTAGTATGCCTGGATGCACAGGGGAATCTGTTGCACAACGAAACGATTTATCCGCATAAGCCTCAGGAGGAGGTTAAACAGGCGGCAAGGAAAATCAGCTCACTGGTAAGCTCATACCAGATTGAAGCTGTAGCCATTGGTAATGGGACGGCCAGCCGGGAAACGGAGCAATTTATAAAGAAACTTCACTTTGATCGCGATCTGAAGGTTTTTGTTGTTTCTGAAGATGGAGCTTCCATCTATTCAGCCTCTAAGATTGCGCGGGAAGAATTCCCCGAGTATGATGTAACGGTTCGTGGAGCTGTTTCCATTGGACGCAGGCTAATGGATCCGCTTGCCGAGCTGGTAAAGATAGATCCTAAATCCATTGGTGTTGGACAGTATCAGCATGATGTGGATCAGAAGAAATTAAAAAGCAGCCTGGATAAAGTAATTGAATCTTGCGTGAACCTGATTGGAGTAAATGTAAATACAGCATCCAAACACCTGCTGACCTATATTTCAGGGCTTGGTCCATTGCTTGCTCAGAATATCGTGGATTACCGCAAAGAGAAAGGACCCTTTAAAGCAAGAACTGAATTGATGAAGGTTGCGCGGATGGGAGCCAAAGCGTATGAGCAGTCGGCAGGTTTTCTAAGGATTCCGGATGCAGTGAACCCCTTGGATAAAACGGCTGTGCACCCTGAGTCATATCATGTGGTTGAGAAGATGGCCAAGGATTTAAAAT
>JACMKG010000318.1 GCA_014380255.1 Prolixibacteraceae bacterium
AAAGGGGATGCCGTTTACCTCTTCAACAATGGCGGAGAGTTGCTGGTGGAAAAACTGGAAATCTATCCCATGAAATCCGTCTGGAATCAAAAGGAATAATTAAATATCAATCAACCAATCAAATATGCCTTTCATTCCCTGGAGTGAAAGGCATATTTTTTGATCCCTTTTACGCACACCCTACCAAAGGAATGCTCCATTTGCTAAACGGCTACTTTTTTGAACCCTTCTGCCTACCTTCCTTTTTAATAACGCATATCACCTATTTTGGAGCTTGTGTATAGCTTGTGTATAGCTTGTGTGTAGCTTGTGTGTAGCTTGTGTATGTATTTTATAGACAAACAACACACAAGCTATTTATAAATGATTCAGAATCTATTTATAAATTCCCTGGAAACAAAGACAGGATAAGGACCTTAACACTTTTGAAATCAATTATCTAAGGTATCACTGATCTCTTAAACATAAAGGGATGAGTTGATTTGTAAAAACCAGGAATCGGATGGTTCAACCGTTGGATTACTTCACAGGAAATTTGAATAGATCCGTTTATGTTGAACTCACGTTGTTTAATAGGAATTAACGCCGGTTGCCATTTAAAAGAAGCTTGTATATGAACAAGAATGAGTGAATAGATAGAATGGGCAGTTAGCTACTTACCCCAGGCATCCGGGGCCATTAGCCAGTAGCCAGAAGCTAATAGCCACTAACCCTCAACCTGAATTAATGAGCCTCCTTTTATTTATCCGTTAAACATGATTTTCATTCTTTATTTATTTTCAGAATGAGCGTAACTTGCACCTGTTTAAAATCTTTGAAAACGATGAAAGCAATTGTAAAATGCAAACCTGAAAAAGGTCTCTGGATGATGGATGTTCCCATGCCCACGGTAGGCCATAACGATGTACTTATAAAAATCAGTAAATCGGCTGTTTGCGGTACCGACCTTCACATCTACAAATGGGATGAGTGGGCTCAGAATACCATCAAAACTCCCCTGGTGATCGGCCATGAATACATGGGCACGGTAGTGGAAAAAGGCTCGGAAGTAAGCGGGGTTTTTATTGGTGAGCGGGTAACCGTGGAAGGGCATATTGCCTGCGGATACTGCCGCAACTGCCGCCGGGGCCGTCAGCATATCTGCGACCACACCGTCGGAATCGGTGTAAACCGTGACGGAGGTTTTGCAGAATATGTGTCGGTTCCTGCTTCCAACGTGCTGAAAGTGGATGACCGCATTTCCGATGAACTGATGTCGGTGATGGATCCGCTGGGCAATGCCACCCACACCGCCCTTTCGTTTCCCCTTTTGGGCGAGGATGTGCTGATTACAGGCATCGGCGGACCCATCGGAGCGATGGCTACGGCCGTTTGCAAATTCGCAGGGGCACGCAACATTGTTGGGACCGATCTGAGTCCTTACCGCCGCGATCTGGCCCTAAAAATGGGTGCTACAAAAGTGATCGACCCACGGGTTGAAAGCGTGAAGGAAGCCATGAAATCCCTCGGGATGGTAGGTGGATTTGACATCGGTTTGGAATGCAGCGGATCGCCAGCAGCCTTTAACGATATGGTTGAAAACATGTATAACGGGGGAAAAATATCACTCCTTGGACTTTTGCCTTCCTCCACCCAGATCAACTGGAGCAGGCTGATATTTAAAGGCCTGACTCTTAAAGGAATCTATGGCCGCGAGATGTACGAAACCTGGTACCAGATGGAAATGATGCTTTCCACCGGACTGAATATTTCACCGGTGATCACCCACCGTTTCCCGGCTGACGATTTCCAGAAAGCCTTCGACATCATGGAAGAAGGAAACTGCGGAAAGATCATTCTCAACTGGGATTAATTATTACCCCATAAGTAACCACAGTGCATGTCATCCCGAACTTGTTTCGGGACCTCATCGCACTCCCTTGATCGTCATCCCGAATTTATTTCGGGACCTCCTGAAATTCGATTGAATGTTGTAAAAGGAGTTTTAGGAGGTCCCGAAACAAGTTCGGGATGACGCTTTTTTGGTACTAAAAATCAATATCCACCACCACCGGGCAGTGATCCGAATGAATAACATCGGGCAGAATCTTTGCATCCAGCACCTTATCCTCCATCTCCCGGCTTACCATGTGGTAATCAATTCGCCATCCCTTATTGTTTGTACGAGCTCCGGCCCGGTAACTCCACCAGGAATACTGATGCGGATCTGAATTGATGATCCGAAAGCTGTCGGTATAGCCGTCCAAAACAAACTGATCAAACCAGGCACGCTCTTCAGGCAAAAAGCCCGAGGTGTCCTGCTGCTGATGGGGGTTATGAATGTCAATCCATAACCTACAGATGTTATAATCGCCCGAGATCACCAGATTTTTATGCTCCTTCCGCACTTCATTCAGGTAGGTCTGAAAATCGATCAGGAAATCCATTTTAACGGCCTGCCTGATCTCTCCGGTCGTTCCGGAAGGAAAATATACATCTATGACCGAAAAGTGGCTAAAATCGACTCTAATGACCCTTCCTTCCACATCGTAGCGTGAGTGATTCATCCCATATTCCACGTGCAGGGGCACTTCTTTACTAAAAATGGCAACCCCGCTGTAACCTTTCTTCTGGGCCGAATGTATGTATGCGTTATAACCCAGGGCCGCGAAGCTATCTTCCTGCATCTGTCCTGGTTGCGCCTTGGTTTCCTGAATGCAGATCACATCCGCCTGGGCCGTGGGAAGCCAGGTAAGTAATCCTTTGCTGATGGCCGAACGAATGCCATTCACATTGTAGCTTAAAATCCTTTTCACAATTTTTCTTACTTTTGATTCATATTTAAGGAGTTGCTAAAATAGAAGGAAATCATTTAAAGACACCCATATCATTGAAAAAAGGAATTGTAATAAAATCCACAGGCAGCCGCTATACCGTAAAAACCACGGAAGGAACCTTGATTGAATGCCGGATCAAAGGTAATTTCAGGCTGAAAGGTATTCGCAGCACCAATCCGATTGCCGTAGGCGATCACGTGGAACTTATGGTCTCTCAGGAAGATAGTAATGCAGAGGGAGCCGTAGTCGGTATGATTAATAACATAATAGAAAGAAAGAATTACATCATCCGTAAATCCCCCAACCTGTCGAAGGAATCGCACATTATTGCGGCCAACATCGATCAGGCTTTTCTGATAGTGACTATCAAGCATCCGGTTACCACCACTACTTTCATTGACCGTTTTTTGGTTTCAGCGGAAGCTTACCGCATACCATGCCGGATAATTTTCAATAAAGTGGATCTTTACAGCGAACAGGAAGTGGAAGTGATGAATTACCTGATAAAAGTTTACCAGGCCATCGGTTACACCTGCTTAAAAATGTCGGCCACTATACACATCGGCATCGAAGAGCTTAAGATGATGATAAAGGATAAGACAAATGTTTTCTCCGGGCATTCAGGCGTTGGCAAATCAACGATCATCAATTCCCTTCAGCCTGGGCTGCGATTAAAAACCGGGATAATATCCGATTCGCATCACTCGGGCAAACATACTACCACGTATTCGGAAATGATTAATCTTGACTTCGGGGGTTACATTATCGATACACCCGGAATCAAAGGCTTTGGTTTGCTGGAAATGGCCAAAGAAGAAATTTCGCATTATTTTCCCGAGATGTTTTGTCTGTTGGACAATTGTCAGTATTACAACTGCACCCATACCCATGAACCGGGTTGCGCTGTGAAAAAAGCAGTGGAAGAGGGCGAAATTGCCGAATTTAGGTACGATACCTATGTCGGGTTGCTCAATAACGACGATAAGTACCGGAATTGATCTGGATGGGATGAAAAATGGACTATAAAAAAGCTTAAATCTGATCGGTTTAAGCTTTTTTATTTCAGTAGGTTAGCTTGTAGAAATCGAAGATAATACGTGCTTTAGAATCGCCTATTTCATCGGCCACAGCCCGGTAGCCTTGTTTTTTTAAATTCTCGACACTCTTAAAACTCTTTAAAACCGTCGAAATGGTCTTCTCTCCTATCCCGGGTATGCCTTCGAGTTCAGTTTTGATGAAACTACCCGAACGCTTGTTGCGATGAAACGTAATTCCAAAACGGTGCGCTTCGTCCCTGAGCTGTTGAATAATTTTCAGGGTCTCCGAATTTTTGTCCAGATACAGGGGCACCGGATCGCCCGGAAAATAAATTTCTTCCAGCCGCTTGGCAATTCCAATAATGGCGATTTTACCCCGAAGGCTTAATTTCTCCAGCGCATTGAGTGCAGCTCCCAATTGACCTTTTCCTCCGTCGATCACAATAAGTTGCGGAAGTGGAGTTTCTTCATCGAGCAACCGTTTGTATCTGCGGTAAACCACTTCTTCCATCGAAGCATAATCGTTGGGCCCTTCCACCGTTTTGATATTAAAATGGCGGTAGTCTTTTTTCGAAGGCCGGGTATAGCGGAAAACCACACACGAGGCCACCGGATTTGTTCCCTGGATATTACTGTTGTCAAAACATTCAATATGGATGGGCTGTGATTTTAACTGCAAATCTTTTTGCATGGTTTCCAAAATACGCTTGGCATTTACCTCAGTTCGGGGAACCGATTCGCTTTTTTGTTTTTCCAACCGGTAGTATTTGGCATTGCGTTCAGAAAGCTCCAGCAGTTTCTTTTTATCCCCCTGCTGAGGAATATTGAATTTGATACCCTCCAATTGAAACTCCAGTTTAAAGGGAACCAGGATTTCCTTGGCATTGCTGTATATTTTTTCACGGATATCCACAATGGCTAGTTCGAGCAATTCACTGGGTGATTCATCCAGTACCTTTTTAATTTCCGTGGTGTAGGTTTGAACAATGGCGCCGCGGATAATTTTCAGGTAATTCACATAGGCATAGTTTTCATCCTGGTCCAACGAAAAAACATCCACATCGGTAATGGTATTGCTTACCACCGTGGAACGTGACTGGAATTTTTCAAGCAATTCAATTTTATCTTTTATCAATGCCGCCTCTTCAAACTTGTATTCGGCTGCCAACTGACCCATAAAATCCTTGAAGTATTTAATCACAACCGATACATTGCCTTTCAATATCTCCTTTATGTGGTTTATACTTTTCATGTATTCCGCATGCTCAATATACCCAACGCAAGGACCGAGGCAATTCCCCATGTGGTATTCCAGACATACACGGAATTTTCCAAGCCGCACATTTTCCTCGGATAAATTCAACCTGCAATTACGAAGCTTGTATATCTTATGGAAAAAGTCAAGCAACGTACGTACGGTAAACAAGGAAGTGTAAGGACCAAAGTAAGACGATCCGTCACGTATCACATTTCTGGTTTGAAATACTCGAGGAAAGCGTTCGTTGGTAATTACAATCCACGGATATGTTTTGTCATCCTTTAGCCGGATGTTATACCTGGGCTGGTATTTTTTAATCAGGTTGTTTTCCAAAAGCAAGGCATCCTGCTCAGTTTCCACCACCATGTATTTGATGTCCGTGATGCTTCTGACCAGGAGCTCTGTCTTTCGGTTCTGTACATTTTTAAGGAAATAAGAAGAGACTCGCTTCTTTAAATTCTTGGCTTTTCCTACATAAATGATCTTTCCGGTCTGATCAAAATACTGGTATATTCCCGGGCTGTCAGGAAGGACGGCAACCAACGATTTTAAATATTCCGTATTTTTAAATACCATCAGATTCTCCTAGTAGGTTTTATAATTAATTCTAGCTGCTTGCTTTTGGCTGCTTGCTGCTGGCAAAACTAGGCTGCGCTCTTATTTCATTAACTCAGACCGAAGCATTTCTTGCCAGCAGCCAGGTGCCAGTAGCCCATTTCTATTTTTTAATCTTCCATTTCAAGTTGCCGGTTTCTTAGAACTGGCAACTGGCGTTATTTAGTATTGAATCACCGTATGACTTTCATACTTTGCCAACTCTTCCTTCTTGGGAGTTTGCAAAAAGGTAAGGTCACAGATAAACGACAGGTACACTTTTTTCACGTTCATTTGCTTGACCAGGTTTAATGCAGCCAGGGCCGTTCCACCGGTTGCCAGCAGATCATCGTGAATCAATACCACGTCATCTTCGGTAAGGGCATCGCAATGAATCTCTATGGAATCCACGCCATATTCCAATTCGTAGGATTCGCTAAAGATAGCCGAAGGCAGTTTTCCCTTCTTACGAATGGGTACAAATCCGGCATTGATGCAATAAGCCACAGCCCCACCAACGATGAATCCACGCGATTCAAGCGACACAACTTTGGTAAT
>JACMKG010000047.1 GCA_014380255.1 Prolixibacteraceae bacterium
CCCCTTGGCGCTTCCATGTTCTTTAACCTGCCCATGAAAGAATTCTTTGGTTGTATCGTTCCTGCACGTTACCTATGGAAAGAAGCTATTGACCGGCTGGAAGGTATCCTGGCAGAAACTCCTGATTTCAACCAAAAGGTTAGGCTGATGGAAGAATTCCTGATGGGCCGTTTAAGTCTTAAAGAGGATATTTACTCTCAGCAGCGCATGCAGGAAAGCATTTGTCTGATTAATCAAAATTTGGGGATCGTGGATGTTGACAGGCTGGCTTCCTCGGCCTGCTGGAGCCGCAAGCAGTATGAGCGTAACTTTCAGGATATTATCGGCACCTCGCCCAAGCAGTTTATGCGCATCATAAGGTTTCAGCATGCCCTTCACTATAAAAATCAGCACCCTTTGTCCACCCTAACTGAGCTGGCTTATGAAAACGGTTTCTTTGACCAGTCGCACATGATCAAGGAATTCAAAGATCTGGCAGGAGTCACACCCAGGCAGTATTTTGCTGAGTGCGAGCCTGTTTCAGATTATTTTGCAGAGTAAAGAAAACCTTTAAGGACCTTAAAGACTTTAAAGTGAGCCCTGATTGGGTCTTTGCCTTAATTGACTTTTCCTAAGCTTTCTCTTACTGGTTCATCACCGGAGTGGTTCTTACCCTTTCCACCGTGCGGGGCTGGTAAGCCAGGGTGTATTCAGAATTGTATTCCGGGTGGCCTTCCACCTCCATAACAAGCTTAAAGCGATCGGTCTTCCAGGCCGGTAACTTCACCCTTACCGTTGGCCCTGCTTGATTCATGTTCGCTTTCATTGCAGCATAGTCCCAATTCAAAAGAGCTATTTCAGTGTTCCCCGATACCAGTTTTATTTTCACCTTCCCTGCAGGCACATCTACAGGAAAATCATTCAGCATCCATGCATCGGCAAAGAACACTTCCCCTTCAATCCATTTGAACTTGGAGAACTTCGCACTGGCCAGTACAGGGCGGCAGGCATTCTTTACAGCCCCGTAGGCAGGCTTTGGAATGCTGGGGTAGCTTATTATACTATTGTTGGCTGCCGTTGGCCAGGGCTCGTTGTAACACCAGTTGATTGCCATGGCGCAGTAAGGCTTCTGGCGGCGAGCTTCCTCATAAATGCATTTGTAGCCTTCACCCTGCAACAGCTGGCCGTTGGCTACCAGCTCTTCCAGTGAGTTGGAGGCTCCAAAGTAATCTTCAATGATATCCTGGCACAACCACGTGTTACCCACCCAGGCGTTGTAGGCATGGTGGCTTTCCCACGATGTGCCGGCTTTCGGGGGCCATAACTGTTCCTTGGGGATGATGGTCTTCAATACTTCCACAGAAGCAGGGGCTGGCATGCCAAATTCGGTATAGGCTGTGTAATGAGCCCTTGCCATGTTCGAGAAAACTTCTTCCTTGGTATTCAGATCACGGAAGACATAGTTTCCATGGGCCATTCCCATTACGGGAGAAGTGGGAATAAACGGAGTGTTAGGATCCAGCACCAGGCACTCACTGTTGAGCATGCGAAGGGCAAGGGACTGGTCGGTCATCCCGCTCCAGGAGTTAAACAGTTCGTTGCCTCCGCTCCAAAGGGCCAGCGAAGGATGTTTACGCACCCGATTTATGATGGAGGAGGCTTCCTGCTTCAGAATGGACAGGTAATGGGGCTCATCTTGGTAATTGTTGCAGGCCAAGGGAAATTCCTGCCATACGAGCAGTCCTTTTTCGTCGCACAGTTCAAAGAACGATTCCTTGTTTACAATTCCTCCGCCCCAAACGCGCAGGATGTTGAAATTAACTTCTTTAGCCAGATCTAGCAGTTCGTTGTAGCGTTCACGGGTAAGGGTGCCATAAAAGATTTCGGGATGTACCCAGTTGGTTCCCTTGCCGAAGATTTTGCGACCATTGACTTCCAGCTGTGCCGGAGGAACGCTCCTGGATTTGGGAAAGTCGGCAGGCTCTTGCCATGCTCCTTCATTCATCACCAGTTTAATACTGCGGAAACCGATCTTTGACTCGATGCTTTGGATCACTTTACCTGTGGCATCCAGTAGCTGCACTTCCGAAGTATATAAATACGGTTTGCCATGATCATGAGGCCACCACAGCTGCGGATTAGCTAACGTAAGGGCTGTTTTGCCTTCCGAGCGTAGAACTTCCCTGCCCGTTTCATCTTTCAGCATCCATTTAAACGCAAGACCGTTGAGGTTGCGGCCTGCCATCTGAAGGTTGATGGCAGCTTGGGTAAAATCATTATTCAACGAGTAGTTGACATGGAAATCATCGATGTGGCTGGCCTGTTGAACCTCCAGGTAAGTATCGTCCCAAATGCCCAAAGGAACTAGACGAGGGTGCCAGTCCCAGCCATAGCTTACAGCCGGTTTGGCCACATGGGCAGCCTGTGAGCGGTTGGCAGGTTGGGCAAAGAGCTTGGGAACGGGAGCTATCTGAACGGTCAGTTCATTTTTATCTTTTAATTGATCGGTCAGATCCAGGTTAACGGGAGTGAACATGCCTTCCTGGCTCAGTAGCTCTTTACCGTTCAGCAGGATTTTAAACCGATAGTCGATGCCTTTGGAGACAAAGATCAATCGTTGGCCATCTTCTAGTTGGGGTTTGGGAAAACTGGTGCGATAGGTGTAATACTGATCTTCCATCCACAGGTAGTCTTTCCAGTTTTCGGCATACTGATAGGGGGCATATTTTTCGGCCTTGGCAATGTCCAGCTGAACGGCGCCCGGCACGGTGGCAGGTATCCATTTGGAAGGAGCTTCATTGGCCGTCTTGGCATAGGAAAGTTCCCATTTAAGAAATGTTTGTTTGTTGGAAGCAATGGAAAAAGCAACATTGCTTAAAATCAGAAAGGCAATCAATAGAAGTGTTGGTTTCATTCGTCAGGTAAAGTTTTTAGAGAATGAACAAAGGTAATGATCTATCCCTGTTTTGCATAGAAAAGATCCTTTTCATTTTGGGAGGTGAAATATAAAAAAGGCAATTCTTTTCATCGGATATCACTATCCAAAGATGAAAAAGAATTGCCTTTATTTTATCAGTAACGCAAGTTGCCAGATAGCAGCATGGCTTTGCCAGAAGCCAGAACCCAGAAGCCAGCAACTTGAATTATGTAGCTCTTACAAGGAATAAGGCCTTCTGTATTGATAATGATAGAGCCTGTGGCTGGCAGCTTCGGTATCATCCCCGAAGCTTAAGGTGGCAGGATCCCATTTAACCGGGCGTTGCAATTCGGTGGCAATGTTAGCAAGGCAACACAAGGTGTTGGTGCTGCAACCCACTTCAACCGGAGCGATCGGGTTCTTGCGTGAACGTACCGAATCAATAAAGTTCTGCATATGTGGAGAGCTTACCTCATACTGTCCTTCGCCTACTTTTTTCTCTTCTTTAGGCAGCAGTGAAGGATCAGAGCATTCGATATAGCCCCTGGCTACTTTTACCCATCCTTTGGTGCCGTTGAAGCTGATACCCTGGCCTCCTTTTTCCCTGAAAGGCTGCTCGGTCATTACTATACCATTCTGATATTTCATAGTCAGGTATTGAGCGCCGTTATACCCTTTGGGAATGTACTCACAAGGACTGGAGCCATCCATGCCGATGGCAGCCTGTGAAATGTCGAACATGTGGGCACCCCAGTCGGCCGTATATCCGTTCCCGGTTTCCCTGAACCAGCGCCATGCACCCCAAATCTTTTCATTTTGCTCGGGATCCAATGATACGGGAGGACAAAGATCTGCATGATAATGAATCTTAGGATCATTCAGCGGCCCCATCCACTGGTTCCAGTTCAAAGAGGCGGGAATGGCTTGTTCCGGCAGGTTTAAAGGTGTGGGTGGTTCTCCAACTTTCGCATAGATGGTTTCGATATGGCCGATGGCACCACCCCTTACCAGGGCAATGGCCTGCTGGAATTCCTTGCTTGAACGCTGCTGACTGCCAATTTGAAGCACACGGTTGTTGCCCCTGACAGCTTTAACCATTTCCAGACCTTCACGGATGGTAAAAGCCAAAGGCTTCTGTACATACACATCTTTTCCTGTCTGGCAGGCATGGATGGTGGTCAGTGCGTGCCAGTGATCGGGTGTAGCAATGGATACGGCATCAATATCCTTACGATCCAAAAGATCTTCATAGAATTCATACATGTCGATTCTAGGTGACATATTCATGGATTTCTGCCAGGCCTCTGCACGTTTCTTGAATCGCTCACGCTTAATCTGATCCACATCACAACAAGCCACTACCTGAACGCCGGGACATTTGGAGAAACTGTTGAAATCGGAAAGACCCTGTCTTCCAACTCCAATGAATGCTAATACTACCCGGTCGCTTGGAGCAATACGCTGACCATTGGCCATCACCCAGCTTGGTAGAATTGTTAGTCCGGCCAGTCCCAGGGCTGAGTAGCCCAGGAATTTACGCCTGCTGAAGGCTTCTTTTTCTTTCTTTTCCATATTGGTTTAAATTAGTAGGATTTTGAACCAATATTAGTAATAATCTTATAGATATTATCATTCATTTTTCAATCAAATAATTGTTGAAAGGTAATTGTTGAAGTCTGATTCAATCCTATTGCAGCTAGGTTTTACCAGTAGCAAGAAGCTAGCAATATGAATTAATTTGTTTAAATTCGTTTTATCCTTAATAAGTGCAATTCATGACCATGAAAACTATCAAAAGTGTCCTTCTTGTAATGTTAATGCTGTTAGTTATTGTTCCCAATAGTAAAGCTCAGGAATCCTCGCAGAAGCCTGTTCGCCTGGCCGTTATCGGCATGACCCATGGGCATATTTCTTTTATTCTGGGCAGGAAGGATAAAAAGGATTTTCAACTGGTGGGCGTTTATGAACCGAATAACGAGTTGGCACTTAAGCTGGCCGGTCGGTATGGATTCGACACCGGACTCATATATTCCAATCTGGAAGAGATGCTCGACAAGGTGAAACCCGAGGCTGCCGTAGCCTTTGGTTCGGTATTTGAGCACATGGCAGCCGTTGAAGCCTGCGCTCCCCGTGGCATCCATCTGATGGTGGAAAAACCGCTGGCTACCAACAACGATCATGCTCAAAAGATGTTTAAGCTTGCCCAAAAGCATCAGATCCATCTGCTCACTGATTTCGAGACATCGTGGTATCCCACCACTGCCAAATCCTTTGCGCTGGTCAATGACAGCAATTATGTGGGAGCGGTGAGAAAAGTAGTGGTGCATGACGGGCATCAGGGACCCAAGGAAATTGGTTGTGATAAGTATTTCCTGGACTGGCTGACCGATCCCATCCAGAATGGGGGAGGGGCACTGATTGATTTTGGCTGTTACGGAGCCAATTTGATGACTTACCTGATGAAAGGGCAGGAGCCTACCTCGGTAATGGCCGTTACCCGTCAGTTTAAGCCTGAAATATACCCCAAGGTGGATGATGAGGCCACGATCATTGTTACCTATCCTTCGGCTCAGTGCATCATCCAGGCATCGTGGAACTGGCCTTTTGGACGCAAGGATATGGAAATTTATGGTGTTTCGGGCTCTGTCATCACTGAGGACAGCCAAAGCATGCGCATTCGTAAAGGATCGATGAAAAAGGAACAGCGTCTGCTGGTTACTGCCAAGGATATTGCCGTTTATGAAGATCCGTTCGCATATTTTGGGGATGTGATTCGTGGAAAGGTAAAAATGAGCAGCTACGATCCGTATTCGCTGTCGAACAATGTAACGGTGGTCAAGATACTGGATGCGGCAAGAGAATCAGCCAAGACAGGCAAAACCGTTCAGCTGAAATAGCCATCCTAATCAGGCAGAGATGAACACTAATTTTATTTTCTTGGTGAACTTTGTGTAATTTCCTTTAAGCACTTTGTGGTTAACTCTTTTTCTACCACAAAGACCACAAAGGAATTTATACAAAGTTCACCGGGAAACTTTTCCATAGAAATATCCTTTTTATTGAACTTCCTAACAGGCTGCATAGTTTTAGATAGAATAGAACCAAAACATGCACAATGAGTCAGTTGAATCTTTTTGATAATGCCTTTTCTGCGGAGGATGTTAATGTATCCGCGGCGCCTGTGGTGCTTCAAAACGGAGAATATATCTATATCCCCAATTTCTTTAATTCCTTGGAAGGTGATCATTTCTTTGGTGCTTTGCGTGAGAAAATATCCTGGAAGCAGGAATCCATGAACATGTACGGCCGCAGACTCCCCTTTCCACGTTTGATAGCCTGGTATGGCGATGACAAGAAGCCTATCGCATTTTCAGGCATCACCCTTGACCCTGTTCCATGGCTTCCTGAGTTGGTGGAAATCAAAAACCGTATCGAGCCTATTGCAAAAGTCCCTTTTAACACGGTGCTGCTGAACCTGTACCGTGATGGCAAGGATTCGGTAGGTTGGCACACCGATGCCGAACCTGAGCTGGGAAGGAATCCTGTCATTGCTTCTGTCAGCTTCGGGGCAGCACGTAAGTTCCAATTGCGTCATATGCATACCAAAGAGAAGGTGGAACTGGAACTTACCCATGGGAGCCTTCTGATCATGATGGGCGAAATGCAGCACTTCTGGCAACACCAGGTTCCAAAGACCGCACGGGCGGTGGGCGAAAGAATAAACCTCACCTTTAGGGTAATGAAATGATTTACAAATAGACAATTTACTATTTCGGCTCTTCACAACATCAATCTAACCTTCAAACTTTCAAACCTTTTCAACCCTTCAAACCTTTCAACGGATTGAAATCCGTTGCTACAATATGCCCCGAGCCTACGGCTCTTGCGTACCCTCCACGTGGCATCTACCTCAGCCCATTCAGCCTTCAAACATTTCAAACCCTTCAAACCTTTTTTCAAACCCTTTCCAACCCTTTCAACTCTTCAAACCCTTCCAACCCTTTTCATTTTTTCCTTCTTTCATGCGGAAAATTGATCAGAACTTTGTATATTTATTGAATACAGGTTCTTTTAAACAATAATAATTAACAGGGAGGGGATGCTATAGCGAACATTAAAAGAGTGAAAAATAAGGTGGCCGGATGGTTTTATAGCAATTAAGTGGCAGCAATGGAATGCAAGTTTAGTAGATATTTCTACCATTTAAATAGACAGTGGAGCCCGGAAACCACTTAAATAAACGGGGCGAAACCGAAAAGCCACATGAGTAGGAAATCAAATAGTTAATCCTATGAAAGCAAGTGTCATCGTTCTTCACTGGGTGCCCCGCATCATCTGCATTTTAGCCATACTTTTTATCAGTAAGTTTGCATTGAACGCTTTTGAATCCTACCTCACAATCTGGCAACAAATCCTTTTATTACTTGTACACCTGATACCATCCATCTTAATGATGGGCCTGCTCATTATTGCATGGAAATGGGAGCTGCTCGGTGGCATTCTTTTTACCTTGCTTGGATTGGGGCTTATACCCATTATCTTTCAGCACAATTACAACATGGATCAATCAGTTGTTATGAGCTTTGGCTTTGTGATGATGATCGCTTTTCCCATGGTGATTATTGGCATCCTTTTCATTCTAAGCTATACGAAAAGAAAGAAATTCCGTATGGTGGATCCCAAAAGAATTGTAAACAGATAGAAGATTGAAAAAAGTTGTATTATTCAACAATGCTTGGCGCGCTTCGGGATATTTCTTTCAGGTTATTATTCCTCAGGGTAGGTCTTGGTGGTTATTCTGTAATCCTCGATCTGTAGGTATTTCTTATCAACGGCTATGTTTAATTTGAATTTACCAAATAGTTCATCAATGCGGTCGGCATCGAATACCAGGATTTCGAATTTTATGATCCATTCGTTTTCGGAAGTGCTATTCTCACGGTCAATGCAAAAGATGGAGAAAAACGGATAGTTTTCATATCTTATTGGTGTATAACGTTGTATGTCAATGCCTAATGTTTTGGCAAGTTCAGTGATGTTTTCGTGTGCTTCTGCCGATACCAGTTCCAGTAACTTTTCCATGGCTGTTGCTTTTTAAATAATTTATGAAAGGTTTACGGTTTCTGTGATCAGAAATATGCAACCCGTATTTTGTTCTATACGACAAACTTTGTAAGTGGTTAAATAATTTCATGCAAAAGATGGCACATCTTTTAATAACCTCAGGGATCTCAGATAAACTCAAATGATTAAGACAAAAAACCATCCTTCAGTCTTTAGAAAACAGATACATAGGGCACATATAAATACAAGGCAAAAGGAAAGGAAGTGAAGACCGGAGGTTAGTCCGTCAGTCCTTCTATCCATCAGTCCCTCAATTCTTGTTTATTTGAGTTTATTTGTGGCCATTTGGATTTATTTTTGATCCATGTGATTCCAAGTTTGGTATTGCATTTTTTTATAGTTTTGTGCTTTCAAATGCGAGGGGATGGAAATTTTAATGGTGTTATTTCTGGCCATTGGCCTGTCGTTCGATTCATTTGCCGTATCTGTTTGCAGTGGGCTTAACCTTCCGCACATCCGGTTTTTCCAAGCTGCAAGGATTGCTGTTTCACTGGCTTTATTTCAGGCTTTAATGCCCTTGATAGGGTGGATAATCGGTAACAGTATCAAGGGTTATATCGAGCCTGTTGATCACTGGATCGCCTTTGGACTATTGGGCCTGATTGGAGGGAAGATGATCACTGAAAGCATTCTTGGTACTGAAGAGCGCGAAATTAAAAACCCCTTACTCTGGAAGGTGATCATTATGCTTTCACTGGCTACAAGCATCGATGCGCTGGCCGTAGGTTTCAGCTTTGCCACCCTGCTCGATAAAATCATTTGGGTAGCCTTTATCATTGGTCTGGTCACTTTTATTGCCTCGATGCTTGGTATTTTACTGGGAAAGAAAACAGGGCCTAGAATCAATCAGTATGCCGAAATAATGGGAGGGCTGATCTTAATTTTCATCGGGACCAAGATCCTTGTTGAACACCTGTGGTTTAGTTAATTGATTGCTAAAGATAGACAGATAGCTTATTTTTAAACATTAAATTTTACTTTAAAAGCGGGAAAGCTTCTTTTTTATGATGTTATGAATGCAATTCTGAATTATCTTTACGCATAGATATGTGGTAAAAGCTGTTTTATTATTTGCTGGTCATGGTGAATTTGGATCTTAATTTTGCAAGCTATCATGTTACCCCCCTTTTCATCCTTTTGCTAATCGGAGGATTTATTGGAATCATTACTTTCTTTTTTCTGATCAGGTATAAAAAAACGCCGGGGGTCAGGTTTTGGCTTGTCTGGCAGTTGGCATCCTCCTTCTGGGCCTTTGCCTATGCCTTTGAATTCAGTTCTACTGACCTTGAGACTAAGATTTGGTGGTCGAAGTTGTCTCATCTGGGTATCGTATATTGCCCCATGTCGTTCCTTTTCTTTTCCCTGGCCTTTAATTCTCAGTACAAGTATTTGAAAAGGAAATTCATCATTGCCGGTTATATCTTGGCCAGTCTTTTTATCCTTTCCCCTTTTACAAATGAGCTTCATCATCTTCACTGGAAAAGTTATTCGATTAACCCGCTGACCAATGCCACCGACTATGTATATGGGCCCCTGTTCTGGATCATGGTCTTATTTACTTATGCTGCCCTTTTCTCCGGCATCATAAATATCTTTTTGCTTTATTTCAGACTGTCGCCCCATTACCGCCGGCAGATATCTTTGCTGTTTCTGGCCTCGATTCTTCCGCCTATTGGAAACCTCATTTATATCTTTCAGGTAAACCCTGTCCCGGGGTTCGACTGGACACCCTTTACCTTTATATTCACCGGTTTGCTCATCGCAGCTAATCTCTCACAGTTTAACATGTCTGAGCTGGTTCCCTTTGCCAGAAATGTCCTGATTGACAACATCCCTGATGCCATCATGGTAGTTGACAACTCCTATATGCTGGCCGATTTAAATCCTGCCATGCGTAATTTGATTGATTCAAAAGAGAAGACGGTGATTGGCAGAAAGGTCGTGGATTTATTTCCTCATCATGAAATGGTTATCAATGAAGTGGCTAAAGCCGATGATTTCCAAACCCAGGTGTCTCGGGTTATTGATGGAGAGACCCGTTTTTTTGATATGCAGGTAACTTTATTGTATGACCACAATAAACAGAAAATCGGCAGGCTGGTTGTTTTGAAAGATGTTACACGCCACATTGAGGCAGAAGAAAAGAACATCCAGGCCAATGCAAGGTTAAAGGATGAGATCATAGAAAAAGAGAAGCTGATTGTTGATCTGGATTCTTTTTCACACACAGTGGCCCATGATCTTAAGAACATGCTGGGGGCTATTGTTTCGGCTAGCAGCCTGATTAAGCAGGGTATTAATGAGATGGACAAAGAGGAAGTGCTGGAGATCAATGAACTGATCAGGCAGGCAGCTACCAAAACTATGCACATTACCCGTGAACTGCTCACCTTGGCCTCCGTTAGGCAGCAGGAAGTAAAAGTGCAGAAGGTTAACATGCACCGCATCGTGATAGATGCCCTAAACCGGTTGGATGATATGGTGATGGAATACAATGCCCAGGTTGTAGTGTCTGAGTCATGGCCCGAAACATGGGGATATGATAGCTGGCTGGAAGAAGTATGGATCAATTATCTGAGCAATGCCATCAAGTACGGGGGCACCCCGCCGGTCGTGCACCTTGGAAGTGAAGTGCTTCCCGATGGACGAATCAAGTTCTGGATCAGGGACAATGGCAAAGGCTTGTCTGAGGCTGATATGTTGTTGCTCTTCAATAAGTTCACCCGTCTGGATGCCCTTCGCGTTGAAGGCCATGGACTGGGTCTTTCCATTGTCAAGCGTATCATCGAAAAGCTAAATGGTGAGGTAGGGGTAGAGAGTAAAAACATTCCAGGCAAAGGCTGTGTTTTTTATTTTATCCTTCCTTCCCAGCCTGAGGTTTAATTTTTTTTTGGAAAACAGACTGCTAAAAGACTGCTGCTGCTGATGAACCCTTCTGCCATGCACAGAAATTTGCTGTGAAGAAATAACGCTATACTAAGGAACTGGTAATATAAATCTGAATAAATCCTTGTAAATTGCGGCATGGAAATCGGCATCTTAATAGATATTGTAATTATTTTCGCCTTTTCAACTGCGGTTAACTACCTGTTCACGAAAATCAGGATACCTACTATTATCGGGTATCTGCTTACAGGTATTGTCGCCGGTCCTTCGTTGCTGGGTATTATCCGTTCGCCACACGATATTGAGTTTATGGCCGAGATAGGGATCATCCTTTTGATGTTCACCATAGGCCTTGAATTCTCCCTAAACCACCTTATCAAGATCCGGAAGATTGTGTTCTTCGGCGGATTTCTTCAACTGCTGGTAACTGCCGGTGCGACCATGATGGCGGCCCAAATGTATGAAATGAGCTGGCAGTCAGCTTTATTTATTGGCTTTCTGACCGCCCTTAGCAGCACGGCCTTGGTTCTTAAGATACTCTCGGAACGGGGCGAGCTAACGTCCAATTACGGGCGTACCGTGGTGGGCATCCTGGTATTTCAGGACCTTATCCTTATCCCCTTGATTCTGCTCACTCCCTTGTTGGGAGGGCAGTCGACCAATATAGGGCTGGAGCTGTTTGTACTGGCCCTAAAATCAGTAGGGATTGTGGCCCTGGTGCTGGTAGGCAATTTATGGTTTATGCCCAGGGTACTTCACATGATTGCCCTGACTAAGAACAAGGAATTGTTTTTGATGAGCATCCTGCTCATTTGCCTGGCAGTCGCCCTGTTGACCTTCGAACTGGGCATGTCGCTGGCCTTTGGTGCTTTCCTGGGAGGATTGATGATCTCGCGCTCGGAATACAGCCAGGATGCCTTCAGTCACCTGCTGCCTTTCAGGGATACCTTTACCAGTTTCTTTTTTGTATCCATCGGCATGCTGCTTGATCTGAATTTCGTGGTTGAATATCTGCCAATGGTTATTGGAACCGTTGTCCTGGTTATTGCCATCAAGTCATTTGTAGCTGCGGGAACGGCCTTTATGTTGGGCCATACGTTCCGGGGAACTATCGTGGTTGGATTGGCCATGGCTCAAATCGGGGAATTCTCGTTTATCCTTGCCAAGACTGGTCAGGACTATAATATACTTACGGATTTCTATTATCAGCTTTTCCTTTCTGTAACTGTGCTGTCAATGGTTGCTTCTCCTTTTCTGATCATGATATCCAAGCCCATGGCTAACCAGCTGCTCAGGCTTCCCATCCCTGAGTTGCTCATTAAGGGGTTATTCCCACTTCAGGAAATCGAAGTGCCCGAGATGCAGAATCACATTGTGCTGATTGGTAAGGATTCACGTTCGCTGAACCTCTCTCGCATGGCCAGGCATATGAAGCTTCCTTACGTATCCATTGTCTTCGACCCTGCAGAAGTGCGCAGACGGCAGCTTAAGGGAGAATCCGTGATTTACGGGGATGCCATGAATGAGCCGATCCTTCACAAGGCATATACGCATACGGCCGAGGTGGTGGTGATCAGCATCGGTGAAACAATCACAGCCCTGGGCATCATCGAAAGGGTGCGCCAGATGAACAAGCATGCCCATATTATTGTCAGGTCCAAATATGTATCCAACATTGAGGATTTTTATAATATGGGGGCCAACCAAGTGATTCCTGAAGAATTCGAAACAGCCATTGATCTGTTTGAGATGGTGTTAAAGAAGCTGTTGCTGCCCAAACAGGATATCGAAGCTGCTATTTCGCGCATCCGCGACGATAACTACGGAATCTTCAGGGAAAAGGATGAGATTAGCTCGGTCACCCTTGCCGAGATGATTCCCGATGTGGAAATTATTGCTCTTAAGGCTGGAAACTATAAGTTGTTCCCGGGCAATTCACTTAAAGAGATTAGCCTTCGCAAACGTCATGGACTGACGGTGGTAGCCATTAAAAGACAAGGGAAGATCCTTGAAAATCCACGGGCAAGCTTTGTTTTTGACTCCGAAGATATTGTTTACATCCTTGGTAAACCTGCCACAGTAGCAGAGCTGACTTATGCAGAATACCAAAACGCACCGCTCTTACACCCGACTGAATAACACAAAGGATCGATTTTCAGTTACCGGATTTAAATGTTTTGGGCTTAATATCCAGTGTTTCATACAGCTGCTTGATGTCTTCTTTGTTGTTGGACAGAATGGTGAGTTTATCGCCCGGTAGCAGCACAGTGGAGCCACTGGGAGTGATATACTTGTTTTCACGTTCAAGGATGGCTATAAGGGTCGCTTTAGGCAATCCAAGCTCCACGATGGGCTTTCCGGCTGACTTGCTGGCCGATGGGATAATAATCTGGGTAAGCATTTCTTTCAGACCATCCGATAATTCAATATCATTTCGGGTAAGCGGTTTTTTACTTTCAGGAAGGGTGAGATGCAGCCATTTGGCCACAACGGCTAAGGAAGTGCCTTGGATAATAACGGAAGTGAGAGAGATGAAAAATACGATGTTGAAGATCTTATGTGCCTTTTCGGCTCCTGCCAGAAGTGGATAGGTGGCAAATACAATGGGCACCGCCCCCCGCAGCCCGACCCATGAGATAAGCCATCTGCTGCGCGCCTCGATCTTAAAAAAGAGAAAACCTGAAAGACTTCAAAGTCCTAAAGCTTGCTCTACGGCACAGACCTATTAAAAAAAGCCGCCTGTTGATTGCTCACAGAACGGCTTTGCTTATTTTAGTATGTTTTTAAATTTATTTCTTGCGGATATATATCTGAACCGGTACCCCTGTGAAGTGGAAAGATTCGCGGATCTTGTTTTCCAGGTAACGCCGGTAGGGCTCTTTTACGTACTGGGGCAGGTTGGCAAAAAAGGCAAAGCTTGGTGTCTGGCTAGGAAGTTGAACCACGTACTTAATCTTCACAAACTTACCTTTGATCGATGGTGGCGGATACGATTCAATAGCCTTTAACATCACCTCGTTCAACTCAGAGGTCTTTATCTTTTTGCTGCGGTTGTCATATACTTCAACGGCCATTTCCAATGCTTTCAAGATTCGCTGCTTGGTAAGGGCTGAAATAAACAGGATGGGCACATCCACAAAGGGGGCAATGCGTTCCTTGATCTTTTGGGTAAACTCGTTGGTGCTGGCATTGTCTTTTTCAATCAAATCCCACTTGTTTACCAGAATAACCACTCCTTTTTTGTTGCGTTCAATAAGGTGAAATATGGACACATCCTGGGATTCTATGCTCCGGGTCGCATCAATGATCAGGATGCATACATCCGAGTCCTCAATGGCCCTGATAGAGCGCATGGTGGAATAGAATTCAACATCTTCCTTAACCTTGGTGCGCTTGCGCAATCCAGCCGTATCCACCAGGTAAAAGTCATGGCCAAACTTATTATAGCGGGTATGAATGGAATCACGCGTGGTGCCTGCACTATCCAATACAATGTTGCGGTCTTCCCCGGTTAGCGCATTGATAAAGGATGATTTGCCTACATTGGGACGCCCGATAATGGCAAAATGAGGAATGGTCTCATCCATCAGTTCTTCGGTCTTTTTAGGAAATTCCTCCACAATGGCATCCAGCAATTCACCTGTTCCGCTGCCGGTCATCGATGAGATGGGATACAGCTCGCCAAGGCCCAGGGCATAGAATTCGTTGGCATCAATGATTCGCTTGTTGTTGTCGACCTTGTTAACGGCCACGAATATCTTCTTGGAAGAGCGGCGCAGTACTCCGGCCACTTCTTCATCCATGTCGGTAATGCCGTTTTCAACATCCACCACAAAAACAATCACATCAGACTCCTCGATGGCCAGCATGACCTGCTTGCGGATTTCACCTTCATAGATATCTTCCGAATTGACGGCATAACC
>JACMKG010000319.1 GCA_014380255.1 Prolixibacteraceae bacterium
CACAGATCGTAACCGAGAACTGGACAGTGACGGCAACCATGCCCCTGACGGGATCGTGGGGCCATACAATGAAAAAGAAGGTAGCTTTTATACCATCAAAGAGATATGGTCGCCTGTACAGTTCGAAAAACGAACCATCAGTCCGGAATTCAATGGATCATTCCGGATTGAAAACCGGTATTTTTATACCAATCTAAGCCAATGCACCTTTAAAGCCGAATGGGTTCATTTTTCTTCTCCCGATGAGAACCTTGCTGAGGAGCTAAAGAGTAGTGAAGATTTAAAGATCGATCTGGCACCTGGTCAAAAAGGTGTCATCCAGCTTCGTTTGCCTGACAACTGGCAGCAATGCGATGCTCTGCGCATTAAAGCAACTGATCCGTACGGACGGCTCTTAAACACCTGGAGCTGGCCGGTAAAGTACCCTGAACAAAAAGCCAGTGAATTGTTAACAGAGAAATCAGCAGTTAAACCATCTTTGCAGGAAACTGAAAAAGAGCTTGTCGTAAAAGCGAACGATCTTCAATTCATCTTTAGCAAAACAGACGGAACCATCCAGCAAATCAAAAAAGGCGATCAGCTGATTCCGCTTTCCAATGGACCTGTATTTGTCAGCGGAGGGAAAAAGGTAGTTCAAACAACCCATCGTTTCGAAGGAAATGCATTAATCATTGAAACACTCTTTGATCGCGGCGATATGCTCAAATGGACCGTTCAGGGAAACGGGCTGCTGGATCTGGATGCCGCTTATGAACCTTCCAATAACTTCCTGTTTGCTGGTATCACATTCGATTATCCTGAACAGAAAGTGGCCGGTATGAAATGGCTGGGTAATGGTCCTTACCGCGTTTATAAAAACCGGATGAAAGGAGTGGAATATGGCTTATGGGAAAAAGCATACAACAATACAATTACCGGGGAGTCGGGATTTATATACCCTGAATTTAAGGGGTATCATTCAGAAGTTTACTGGGCAAAGATCCTGGGCAAGGATAGCCCTGATTTCAAGGTATACATACATAGCAAAGATATATTCCTTCGAATGTTAACGCCGGCTGAACCCAAAGCCCCTGCCAAGACAAAGATTGAATATCCCAAAGGTGATATTTCATTCCTGCATGGCATCAATGCCATTGGTACCAAGTTTTCAGATCCGGGCTCTTCGGGACCGCAATCAATGCCTTACCAGTTCAGTGCGGATAAAATTCATGGTAGAAAGATCACAATGAAATTAACTTTTGATTTCAGGTAAATTATATGGCAAAAGCTTAAAAATCCAATCCAAATAAGAGGGATCAATCCGCACTAATGGAAAGGCATAGGCACAGGGAAAAGTGATCAGTAATTACGGGTGTTTGGAAGATGATATATTAAAGTTTTCAATCATAAACATTTTTTTGCCACCAATACACCAAAACACCAAACTTCACCAAATGAGCAATTTAAGCTTGGTGAGATTTGGTGCATTGGTGGCAGTTTTTAAATCTTCCGAACGCCCCTAATCAGTAATCGGTATTCAGTCCTTTATCCGCTTGATTCCTAATATGGATGAATCAGGGAAAGGCCTTTCGCCTGATTCCTTGTAAAAAATAACCGTCTATAGCCACAAACTCTATATTAACTCTATGTCAGGGCTATATTGGGGCTATAATTTTGAAAATTTAAATAGCTCCAGCATAGCCCTGACATAGAGTTAATATAGAGTTTACGGTTTAGACATTTCATTTCCAATAAAATAAGAGAAGTATGAACCCTTCATCTCCTTTTGCCCTTGATCAAGCGAATTCAATCCTTCACTCCCGAGAATTCGCATAGGCGTTAACTTCGTTTATATTCATGCCTTGGGGTGTTCTGATGTTTCGAATCCTGGGAAATAAAGCGCTTTTTTTGCCGTAGGCAATTCATATCAATAGAAAAAGCAACGATCAATAAAGAGACTCTTTTTCCCGTCAGGGAATTCATATTCATTAAAAGGATTGGCTTTGATTAGAAAATTTAATTAACATGTATCCCCTACCGGGGAAGGAAGCCACGTTGTATCATTTTCATTTTTCTATTGATATACATCCCCTACGGGGAAAAGGAAGCGAAATTCAGGCACACGAAATTAACGCCCATGCGAGCATTCGGGATCATCCTTCAAACTTTATTCTGCACAATCAAAAGGAATTTGAAACATACCTAATCTTTACAGGTTTTACGATTGGTCCGTAATCGGCATCCATACCATTTTACGTAAATTACATACAATGTATAAGTTGTAATTAATTAAAATAGGGAATGTGAAGATCAAGGAAGAAAATTAAAAAATTCATAGCGCATTCTTTAAATAATGCTTTCAGTTTAGAAGGATTAGTTAATTGTTTTTTCCTACTTTTGAGCTTGAACATATAAACACATGCATGGACGATCGGCAGATTTGGGAGAAGATTGTTGATGGAGATGTTGTGGCATTACGTATTTTGCATGATAAATACTATTATCAACTTTGGTTGTATGCCAATAAATATACTCAGGATGGACCACTGTCGGAAGAATTGGTCGCTGACTGTTTTATCAAACTTTGGGATCGCCGCAAATACATTTCAATCGAAAAATCGTTAAAATCCTACCTGTTTTTAATGCTCCGTAATCAAACTGTAAGCCAATTACGAAAAAGCAAACATCAGATTTCGGTGGTCATTCACAGCATTCCTGATATTCCTGATGATGCGTGCATCGATAATCTTGATTTTTATGCCGGCCTATACCATGCCATTCAAAAGATTCCGGAACAACGCCGCAAGATACTGGAGTTAGCTGCCTTCGAATCCCTTACCTACAAAGAAATTGCTGACCGGTTGGATATTTCTGTCAATACGGTAAAAACGCAAATGGGCCGTGCTTACCAGTTTTTAAAAGAAGAACTTGACCCCAAGAGCTTTTTGTTATTTTCATTGCTTCAGAAGAAAAAAATTTATCAGTAGTCACTATCCCATCCAACTTACCTATTATCCAGGAGTCCTATACAAAAAGCAGATACACGAGTAGAACTAAATTTATTAATCCGGAAGACAAGGAATCAGGCGAAAACACTGTGGAGATCTGATCGTTTAATGTATAAAAGAGCTCATGGATTGATGGACTGTTTATCTGCTTTGGCGGAAAGGAGTGATCCCGAATTCTTGCATAGGCGTTAACTTCATATGCCTGAATTCCGCTTTCGATTCCCCGTAGGGGATGCATATCAATAGAAAAAGAAAAAAAATACAACGTGGCTTCCTTCCCCGGTAGGGGATACATGTTAATTAATTTTTTCCTGTCAAAGCCAATCCATTTAATGAATATGAATTCCCTGACGGGAAAAAGAGTCTCTTTATTGATCTTTGCTTTTTCTATTGATATGAATTGCCTACGGCAAAAAATGTGCTTTATTTCCCAGGATTCGAAACATCAAAACGCCCCAAGACATGAATATAAACGAAGTTACCGTTCATGCAAGTACTTGGGAATCCCTGATGGAAAACACAGAGGTAACGACCTTTGATTTACTGTTTTGGTAATTACCTGATTATCTTAATGTACACAAACAAAGTTAACGCCTATGCGAATTCTCGGGAGTGTAGGACTGAATACCGATTACTGAACACTTTTCCCTGTCTTAGCCTTTGCCTCCCTGATCACTGATCCCTGTGACTGATTCCTTCTTAGCCTTTGCCTTCCCAACATTTCGGATTGATTTAAAACAAGCCATTAATAATACTTCCTTCTAAAGGTATATGAAAAAAAAATGCTTCTCACATGTTAGGATCTTACACAAATAAAAAAATGCTTTTTGCGAAAAATAGTTACGAAAGCTGTCACCCTCCTACTCGATGAATTGCGTCTTTGAAGTATATAATAATTGAAATGAATAAAAACGACACACAGTTTTGGGATTTAATGGCTGGTCAATTGCACCATGAGTTAGATTCTGAAGAAAACTCCTTATTAGAAAAAGAACTGGAAGATCATGATAAACGCGATCTTTTCCGTAAGAGCCAAAGAATTCAACAGGGTCTTACAGAAATAAAACACTTACAAAAGTCTGATAAGACCGCGTCCTGGAATACCATTGAAAGGAAAGTGCGATTTAAAGTGATTCCTGGTCTCACACGTGGATTCCTGAAATATGCTGCCATTCTGGTGGTCGCATTTTCATTGGGGATCTATTTTCATTATTTGATCAGTAATCAAAATCAGGATATTCAATATGCTGAAGTAGAGGTAATATATGGTCAAACGGGCCATCTGGTATTGTTTGATGGCACTGAAGTGTGGCTGAATTCAGGTTCAAAGTTTAAATATCCAGATCGGTTTAACAAGGATGAAAGAAGTGTATTTATCGAAGGTGAAGCCTTTTTTAAAGTTGCAAAGAATAAAGATCTTCCCTTTAAGGTGAAAACCGGGAAACTGGAGGTAGAAGTTCTGGGAACTGAATTTAATGTGACAGCTTACCCGGGGGAATCCTGCCAGTCGATCGTATTGGTTGAGGGAAAGGTTAAACTCAACAGCATGAATGGAAGCTCGTTGGGCGAGTTGACTCCCGGGCAGAGAGCGGTAATGACACAAGGGAAATCATCTGTTCAGATACAAAAGGCTGATCCTTATTTTTATACTAGCTGGAAAGACGGCATTGTCGTGTTCAATGATGAGAAATTGGGAGATATTGCGAAAAAGCTGGAACGTTGGTATAATGTGGAAATCAAATTTGAACAAGAGAATTTTAAAGACTTCAAATTTACTGGTACCATTTTACGTAACAAACCAATTGATCAGACCATTGCAGCCATGGAGATGTTGGCTCCTATCCGGTTTAAGTATTTGGTAAAGACCGATGAGAAGAATATAATTACAATCACTAACAAAACTAATAACTAATAAATGAATAAAAAAAGGCGATGAAATGCTTGAGACCATTCCACCGCCACTAATAAAAACAATAATTGTTTTCTTAAACTACACAAATTTATGAAAAAACACCGAGAATGTAACAGTTACAACCGACTGTTAGAAAAACTATTGCGCGTTATGAAACTAACTAGCATTTTAATTCTATTTTTTGTGATAAGCGTAAGTGCCTCAAGCTATTCACAATCAACCAAGTTAAGCATCCAGGTAATGAA
Source organism: Prolixibacteraceae bacterium (assembly GCA_014380255.1). The sequence continues at coordinate 5,145 of JACMKG010000319.1, forward strand.
CGGAACGTTTATCGAGGTGCTAAAGCAGATTGAAAGTCAATCAGAATTTTATTTTTATTACAACAAAGATGAGGTAAAGTCTATTGATGATGTTTCCATCAACGTTAGTAACATGAAAATCGAGGAGGTTCTGGTAAAATTACTCAGTGGAACAAACCTGGATTATAAAATTATTGACCGCTACATTGCCATCACTAAAAAAGGGAGTGCCTCTACAGGGCAAATGGGAATGCAGCAGCAAAAAGCCATTTCGGGGAAAGTAACAGATTCTTCCGGACTTCCTTTACCGGGAGTAACTGTTATGGTAAAAGGAACTACTTTAGG
>JACMKG010000320.1 GCA_014380255.1 Prolixibacteraceae bacterium
CACTTTTACCCAGGCAAAGGCATCGGGTGAACGAATTAAAAAAGGAGATCTGCTGGCAGAAATCATTCACAAGGGAAAGCCGCTTAAGATCTACTCGCCTATTTCAGGCGAAGTGGTTGAACCCAATTCTTTATTATCCGCCAGACCAGGGTTGCTCAACGAAGATCCATACGTAAAAGGATGGATGTATAAGATTAAACCAACCAGCTGGATTGCTGACACCAATTCTTACTTCATAGCTGAGGATGCTACCCAATGGGCGGTGCAGGAACTGGAACGATTTAAAGACTTTTTGGCCGCATCGCTTGGAAAGTATTCCCCGCAGCCGTCCAATCTCATCCTGCAGGATGGAGGGGAACTGCGTGACCAGCCCTTATCGGATCTGCCCGTTGAAGTATGGGAGGATTTCCAGCAGGATTTTTTGAACAAGAAATCCCTGCAACTGAAGAAAAACTGCCTACTAAATAAAAAGAAAGATTCGGAAAATTCATCTATCATGAACTCTTAAAACAGCGTATAGGATACGTTCTTTAATAGTACTGACAACAAAAGCGATGGACCAACTTCCATCGCTTTTGTCATTTTCGGGAAATAATGCAATATTCAGTGTATTTATAGAATAATTTATACACAAAACACACTGGATGAGTATGTTTTTAAAATTTTGGAATTAACTTTAGCATCCGGTAAATGACTTAAGAAAAGACCCCATGAGTTGGTTTGATAATATGGCAGTTAAGAATGGTGTTGGAAGACCTATTGTAAAGGGATATGTAAAATTCAGGTCTTCTATCTACGGACGGGTAGTGTGGATTATTACCATTTCCTCCCTGTTCCTGTTCGTATCTTTCGGTGTCATTTTCAGGTCTGTCAATGAGGAATACATGAAATCGGTTATCAGCCAGAACGGGGATAACATTGGATTTCTGGTAGAGGGTGCCCTTTACCGTTCGATGCTGGAGAACGACCGCACGTCACTTCAAAGCACCCTGGATATCATCAACCGAATGTCAGGAATTGATGATGTAAACATGTATGACAATCAAAATAACCTGGCATATACTTCCATTTCAAACGATACAATTAATCACAGTGACCCGGATTGCAAAAGCTGTCATGAGAATTTTGCTTCTATGTTTTCTGTCAAAGAGCGTTCTTACCGCATTATTGATGCCGACAGTGAATGCATCATGAATCCAAACAAGAATAACACCAGGCACCTGCTGATTAAATCGCCCATTTTAAACGACAAATCCTGTTATACAAGCGACTGCCATGCTCATAGTCAAAACGAGGAAGTTCTGGGCTCTTTGATCATTAAAATGCCTTTGGAAGGCTTGGATAATGCACTGAAAAAGTCGACTACGGATTACACCCTGCTGGCCGCGTTAATGACCTTTCTGCTCTTGTTGTTTTTAATCTTTTTCACCAACAAAAAGATAAAGAATCCACTGAATGAAATTATTAAGGCCAGTGAAGCTGTTGCCAGAGGTGACAAGAGCACCAGGCTTGAAATAAAGCCCAACCAGCTTTCGGATATGCGCATGGTTTCCTATGCTTTTAACGGCATGCTTGACAACCTGCAGACGGCCAACAATGAATTGCAAAACTGGTCGCAGCAGCTTGAATACAAAGTACAGAAGAAGTCAGAAGAACTGGGACAGGCCCAAAATGAACTGATCAATATCGAAAGGATTGCGTCGCTTGGCAAACTATCTCTTTCGGTAGCTCACGAAATCAACAATCCGTTATCCGGTATACTGATTTACACCAAATTGATTTCCAAACAGCTGGCAAATCAGCAAATTGACGCAGCCAAGAAAGAACCCATGCTTAAGCATTTGAAGCTAATTGAAAATGAAACCAAACGCTGCGGGGACATCGTCAAAGGGTTGCTTGATTTCTCCCGGAAAGATCAAAATGGCTTTGAGCCCAAACATCTGCACGAGATACTAATGGAAACCGCCGAACTGATGTCCCATCCGATGAAAGTGGCCAATATTAACTTTATTACAGACTTTAATGCCAAATCCGATTTGATCAACTGCTCGCCTAATCAAATCAAGCAGGTATGCATTGCCATTCTGGTGAATGCCTCGGAAGCAGTGGCTGAGAACGGCGAGGTGATATTCAGCACGCTTAACCCCGATAGCGAGCATGTCCGTATTGAAGTGACAGATAACGGGGTAGGAATCTCGGAGGAAGACATTCCCCACATATTTGAGCCATTCTTTTCGACGAAAGAGAAGGCAAGCGGTATAGGGCTAGGCCTGGCAATTGTTCATGGCATTGTTCAAAGCCACAAGGGCAGAACCGACGTGAAATCACAACTAGGAAAAAAAACAACCATATCCATAACTTTACCTTTGGTACGTACTTAAAGGAATCAAACTATGCCTAAAAAAATATCCATATTAATCGTTGATGATGAAGAATCGGTTAGAGATTCATTGTACAACTGGTTTATCGAAGACGGTTATCGAGTAGAGTGTGCTGAAAATGCAAAAAAAGCATTATCGATGCTCGAATCGGATGGTTATGACATAATCCTTGCTGATATCAAAATGCCCGGTATGGACGGACTGGAAATGCTCAAACGCATCAAAGCCTTAAAGAAGGAATCCATAGTTATTGTGATGACAGCATTTGCAACCGTTGACACGGCTGTACAGGCCTTGAAGGATGGCGCTTTCGACTATGTCACCAAACCATTTGATCCCGATGACCTTTCTCATTTGATACGGAATGCATCCAAACAGATTTCGCTGATTGAAGAAAATGAAATCCTCAAAGAAAAGGTTGTTTCGCTTGAGAATGTTGAAGACTTAATTGGCAACAGTGAAGC
>JACMKG010000321.1 GCA_014380255.1 Prolixibacteraceae bacterium
GCCGTGACCCACTAAAAGCCACAGACGCGGCAGTGCGGTATTTAAGGGATTTGTACAACATTTACCACGACTGGCACCTGGTGATCGCCGCTTACAATTGCGGCCCTGGAAACGTCAATAAAGCCATTAAACGCTCAGGCAATGCCAAGGATTACTGGAAAATATATTACAGCCTTCCCAAAGAAACGCGAGGTTATGTGCCTGCTTTTATTGCAGCCAACTATGTGATGAACTTTTACCAGAGCCACAATATATTTCCCAAGTCCCCGGATTTTGCCATCATCACCGACACCCTGATGGTGAAGGATTACCTTCATTTCAACCAAATCTCAGAAGTAATAGGCATCTCGGTAGACCAATTACGCAGCCTTAACCCGCAATACCTTCGCGACATCATACCGGCAAGCAAAGCCAAAGCATACAGTCTTGTGCTGCCCCAGGAAGAGGTTTCTACTTATCTTGAAAATGAAAACAATATCCATGCACACCGCAGGATTGAATTCTTCCCTAACAACGAGATTGTCAATCCACAAACCAAGTATGCAAACTTTGAACCCACCGATATCAAAGGCCTCGATAAAATACATTACACGGTAAAATCAGGGGATAACCTGGGTACTATTTCCACCTGGTTCAGGGTTCCCATTTCAGATATCAAGTTCTGGAATAAGATGAAAAAGACTACGCTCAAAGCAGGACAGAAGCTGGTTCTCTATGTTCCCGAAGGCCAAGGCGAACACTACAGCAAACTCAATAAGATGAGTTTCACGGAGAAACAACGATCGCTTAATAAAAAGCCGGTAGCTGCTCCAACACCAAAACTGGCAAGCGTCCCTCAAACACCACAGGTAGAAACGGCTTCAGCAAACAATACCACAGAAACACCCGCCCCGGAAGCCGAACAGACACTGGCTGTTAACAATGCCGTCAAAAAAGACAGCGTGGTTGAAAAGGCCCCTGTAACAAAGAAAAATCAGGAATTTGTATATTATACGGTTCGTAAAGGAGATAGTCTATGGTCTATCTCTCAGAAGTATCCTGGAGTGAGCAATACGCATCTCATGAAAATCAATAATATAAAAAGCCCGAAGAGCCTGAAAGTGGGGCAAAAGATAAAGATAAAGACTAAATAAAGCGCCAGGTTCTGCCCGCATAGTATTGTTCTGGTCGGATTGAATGATTAATAATCTTGAAATATTGAACAAGAATGAGTTTTTTATACCCGGCATTTCTATTTGCTTTGGTGGCCTTGGCAATACCGGTCATTATCCACTTATTTAACTTCAGAAGATATAAAACGCTTTATTTCAGCAATGTTTCACTTCTTAAATTAATCAAGCAGGAATCCAGGAAGAAATCAAGGCTCAAACAGTTAATCATTTTGGCAGCGCGCCTGCTAGCCATTGCCTGCCTGGTATTTGCCTTTAGCCGCCCCTTTATTCCCTTACACGAGCGCACTTCCAGTGCAGCTCAGCAAATAGTATCTGTTTATATTGACAACACCTTCAGCATGAAGAATGTGAATGAGGAAGGTCAGATTATAGAGCAGGCCAAGCAGAAAGCTATTGAAATCGTCCATTCATACCGACAGGGAACCCAGTTTATCCTTCTTACCAGTGATTTCCTGCCCCAGCATCAATTCATTCTAACCAAAGAACAATTCATACAGCAGGTGAGTGAGATCAAGGAAAGTGCCCGCTCTCCCAAATTCTCGGAAGTATATACCCAGGCAGTCAAATCAGTTTCAGCCAATACAAAAAAGGCAGACCGGATCATTTATTTCCTTTCCGATTTTCAGAAAAACAGCATGGACATGGAATCCATTAAGCCGGACTCAGCGGTCTGGTCTTATCTTTTGCCTTTTAAAGCCGACCGGATAAACAATCTGCTCATTGATTCCTGTTGGTTTGATGTGCCGGTGCGTAAGATCGGGCAGCAAGAAAAACTCCTGGTCCGCATGGTTAATCTCTCGGAGCAGTCTTACCAGAATATACCGGTACGGCTTAACATCAACGATTCGCTGCGGTCAATTGCCAACATCAGCATTGCAGGCAAACAGGATACCACTATCGAGCTCAGCTATACCAATAACTCGGATGGCATCCAGCTCTGCCGGGTGGAACTCGACGACTACCCTATCATCTACGACAACGCGTGGTTTATGAGCTATAAAGTTAGGGGAACACTCAAGGCCCTTGGGATATTCAACCCGTCAAACAACAGTTCAACCTACCTGAAAGCATTGTTCAGTGAAGATGACCTGGTGAGCTATGATGAATTTCCAGAGAATAACGTACAGATTGCTCAGCTGAAAAATTACCAGTGTATCTTTATGCTGAACAATGAAAGAATCAGCTCAGGGCTGAAAAGTGAGCTTATCTCTTTTGTTGAACAGGGTGGATCGCTGGTCCTTATCCCTAACCGGACCAATAACTTTGCCGACTACAATGCTCTGCTTGCCGGCCTGAATGGAAATACGGTTGCTTCCTACGACACTTCCAGGATGGGTATTTCAGAAGTAAACTATACCCACGCTTTATACAGCGAGGTATTCGAAAAGAAGGAGGTCCATGCTGATTTACCCCTCATCAAGGGATACTACCGTTTCTCGGAACAGATAAGCAAGATCGAAAACTCATTGCTCAGGTTCAGGAACGGGAAAAATGCCCTTAGCACCTTTCGTTTTGGTAATGGCAACGTTTATTCCTTTGCTTTTGCCGTTGATAAAGACAACTTTAACTTTATAAGGCATCTAATCTTTGTACCTACATTCTACAACATGGTACTCAACAGTGAAGCCCCTCAGAAATATGTGTATTCCATTGAAAGCGATGAACCTGTTATCCTTGATCAGAGCCAGCTTTCTGAAGAGTTGAAACTCATTGACGACCAGACCAAAGAGGAGTTCAGGATATCAAGCCGGAACCTGGGCCTTGGCAGGAACCAGCTTATCATGGATGGGCTTATTCATAAAGCAGGCCATTACCTGGTGTATGATGAAAATGCGCCCATTCAGTCACTTTCGTATAACTTCCCCCGCAAAGAGTCAAATCCTGATTTCTTAAGTGAAGAGGAGGTTAACGATCAGATTAGTGTCAATAACCTGGAACAGATGCAGCTGATTGATGCCAAAGAGGAGAATTTTAGTGAAGTACTGCAGGATCTGAATAATGGAAAACAACTGTGGAAACTCTTCATCTTCCTGTCCATTGCTTTTCTGCTGACTGAAATGTTGGTCATCCGCCTCTGGAAATAAGGCTGTTATAAGCTTCACGCTGGCAAGCCATTTCCTTTTCAACCCATCGGGAAGCTACTACTAAACGCTGGCAGGCATATCAAAAGAATCATGTTTTAAAATTATTGCCAGGCTGGCTTAAAGAAGATAAAAATCATTTCTTAATCAGATAAATATGCTTAATTCTGTAGGACCGTAAACTATTAAATTTTAGCATATGAATGGATTAACTGCACAGGAATTTATGGACCGTGAAGCCCGTTTCGGAGCTCACAATTATCATCCGCTACCCGTAGTGCTGGAACGTGGCCAGGGAGTTTATGTATGGGATGTGGATGGAAAGAAGTACTTCGATTTTCTTTCCGCCTATTCAGCTGTCAACCAAGGTCATTGTCATCCTAAAATAGTAAAAGCCTTAACCGACCAGGCCCAAAAGCTGGCTCTTACCTCCAGGGCTTTCTACAACAATGTACTGGGCGAATGGGAAGAATACATGACCAGCTTCTTTGGCTATGACAAGATGCTTCCCATGAATTCAGGGGCAGAGGCCGACGAGACGGCCCTAAAGCTAATTCGCAAATGGGCTTACAAAGTAAAAGGGGTACCAAAGACCGAAGCCAAAATCATTGTATGCAACGGCAACTTCCATGGCCGCACCATCACCATTATCTCCATGTCATCAGATCCTGATTCTTACAACGATTACGGCCCTTATACGCCTGGATTCATTAACATACCTTACAATGATATAAAAGCACTGGAAAGAGCCCTGGAAGACCCCAATGTGGCCGGTTTCCTTGTTGAACCCATCCAGGCTGAAGCCGGGGTATATGTGCCCGAAGACGGATTCCTGCGCAAAGCCTTTGATTTGTGTAAAAAGCACAATGTACTGTTTGCTGCCGATGAAGTGCAGACAGGCTTAGGGCGTACGGGCAGGATGCTGGCCTGTGATCATGAGGAGGTAAGACCTGACATCTTAATCCTGGGTAAAGCCATTTCAGGAGGCATGCTCCCTGTTTCGTGTGTATTAGCCGATGATGAGATCATGCTTACCATCAAGCCCGGGGAACACGGATCCACATACGGAGGCAACCCTGTAGCTGCCAAGGTAGCCATTGCTGCCATGGAAGTGTTAAGGGAAGAAAACCTGGCTGACAATGCCGAACGACTGGGTAAGATATTCAGGAAGAGATTAAAAGCAATTGATTCTGAGCTAATAGAGATAGTCAGAGGGAAAGGCTTGCTGAATGCGGTGGTTATAAAATCGGTGGACGGCAAATCGGCATGGGATGTTTGTGTGGCCTTGAAAAACAATGGTCTGCTTGCCAAGCCAACCCATGAACACATCATCCGCTTTACACCTCCTCTGGTTATTACAGAGGAACAGCTTACTGAAGCGATCGAAATTATTGAAAAGACTTTTGAGGAATTAGGGGTTTAATTATTAAACTCAAGTTGCTACTTACAGGAAACCGGTAATTTGAATAGACATAGTAAATAGCAAATCATGGCTACTAGCTGCTGGCGGCTGGCAGGAAATGCTTCGATCACAGGCGGTATAAGATGCCAGCGGTTGGGTTTTTGCCAGAGGCCAGAGGCCAGTAACTAGCAACTTGAATTATTTAGATGAATGGTTAGCTTTGACGGCGGTCGGATGAACTAAAAAGCATCTTGTCGCCTTCATTTATTTTAATTTAGGTATCTTAGAGAAATTGAGGATAAATACTTACTCAGGAGAAACAACTTTTTCATAATATTAAGAATTATAAAAAGAAGACTCATTATCCATGCAAAGGAGAAGGCTAAAGATATTTAAAACAGTTGCAATCATTCTTTTAGGTGTGATCATAGGAATCATTGCGCTGCTCTATTTCCAGACTCAATCCTACCTCAATGAGAATCTGTCAGGCTATGTTGCAAAAAAATCAAAGGGGAAATATGAGTTAACTTTCAAAAATATTGAAATTAACTTTAGTCAGTGGGGCTTCGAAATCAATGATGTCAACTTTCATCCTGCGGATTCGGTAATAAATACGGCGAATGATTCCATCACCGGCAAGCGGTTATATACGTTTTCATCCCCTACCATTCAATTCAGCAAGATAAAGCTCCTTAAACTGATCCTAAGAAGCCAGCTTGAAATAGGAGAAATATTAATTAATCAACCTGAATTAAAGATTCACGGCAAACATGCCTTGGATAAGAAGAACAATATAAGTACTGTTCTGCAGGAACTGAAGCCATTAGTTACCAAATCATTCAAATACATCAACATCCACAAGATCGAGTTGACCAATGCCAGCTTCGACTTTTACAATCTGTTGGGTGATACCCATAAATTGGCCAATGCTGAAAATATCACCATCGGTATTCAGAATTTTTATACCGATTCACTGCTTCTTCCCGATCCAGAGAAACTGTTTAACGCCGATGATATCTACCTACGCATGCATGATTATCGTAATGTATTGAAGGATAGTATCCATACCCTAACTGCTGAAACAATTACCTATTCACTGAAGAAATCTCAGATAGAGGCCAACAACCTGCAACTGAAGCCTGCAGACCTTCGGGCATCCAGACATGCCAAATACTTTGTTTCCATACCCCGGGCGCTTGTTAAAAGCAGGCTTATTCATGA
>JACMKG010000322.1 GCA_014380255.1 Prolixibacteraceae bacterium
AATTGTAAAATTGATAATAATATGGCAGTTTATACTGATAGTCTCACTTTAAGTGAGACTATCAGTATAAACTATATCACCGCCTTTTTCTTATTAAACTTCGATTTCTTGATGGATTCCTTGCGCGATAAAAGCATGGGAATAGCAACTCCGATACCAAGCGACAGGAGAATAAAGAGCATTTTTACCCCGTTGTTAACGGTTTCAATGAGTGTTTGCAGATAGGCATCCGTATTTTCAAGGCTGGTAAGATCTATAAGTCCCAGCATCATCTTGTAGGCAAAAAAGCCCGGAACCATGGGTATAACCGATGGAATGGAGAAAACCAGTGGAGGGCTCTTTCTTAAATGAGCCATTTGGATACTGAAAATGCCCACAGCAATAGCTCCAAGGAAGGAACTAAACACAATTCCCATATCCAGATGCATGGCCGAGAATTTAACCAGTCCGCCTACCATGCCAATAGCTGCAATGGCATAAATGGTCCTTTTGGGAACATTGAACAGGATGGCAAATCCGATGGCAGCTACTCCTGCCCAAACACTTTTTGTGAGTATATCTAGTAAAATCATCTTAGAAGTTTAAAATCATTTTTACTGCCAGAATTCCCATGGCAATGGAGAAGGCAATCATCAGCCCATTCATGGCACGCACCATCCCGTTTTGGATGTTTCCGTCCACTAAGTCGGTTACCGAATTAATCAGAGGAACCCCTGGTACCAGGAAAAGTACCGAGGTGGCAAAGGCCTTGTCAGGTTGCATACCGATGTGATAATGTTCGGCTAGCCCTGCTATAAAGGAGGCGGTAAAGGCAGCAAAAAACACGCACAGGTAAGGATTGAATTTCTTTTTGATGGCTTCCTGCCTGATAAATAAACCGGCCACAGTGGCCACAAAAGCTACCGTCATTTCAATATATCCTCCCCCAAATATATTGCAGAAACCAGCGCCTGCCAACCCTACAGCTCCCAGAATAATGGGGCGCGGATAATGGGGAAGCGATTTTAACCGGTGCAGTTCTTCGGCGATCTGTGCAACAGTCCAGTTCTGTTCCATCACATTCCAGCTTAGATGGCTGATACCACTTACAATGCGGAAATTTACCCCATGAGGGGAGATGCGCTTCATGCGGCTGAAAAAGTGCTGATGGTCTTTTTCAATGATGGTAAGCATTAGGGCCCTTTGGGTAATCAATAGTTCAATGCCGTAACCCAGACCCTTGGCAATACGCCCCATAGTGATACGGGTACGGTTAGTACTGGCACCTGAACTCATCAGCAAAGCCCCTATTTCCAGCAGAATATTGCCCACCGATTGGGCATCTTCTTTCAAAATCTTCATCTACAATGTTTTTATTATTTCAATGGCACTGCAAAAATAGGTGTTTCATCTTTTTTACTGTCCATGCCAAATCCTTTCACACTGATAATTGAACGAAAAGTTCACATTGGCAACCTTTAGCCTGTCATTAAACCTAAAGTTGTTTTGCTTGTTATTCACCAATAAAAAATCTTATTGCCATGTCCAGATCCAAGGAATATGTAGGCACCCCAACCGAGCTTACAGAAGTTACCCTAACCGGGAATAAAGAATTGTCGCCGGGAGTACATCTTATTTCATGGAAACGAGACCATGATTTTGAGCCAGGTATGGTTGTAAAGTTAACTGTAAATAATGAAATAGTACCACGGATTTACAGTATTTGCAGCGGAAGGGAAGAGGATGAAATAAGCGTGCTGTTTCACATCAAGGAGGATGGCCTTCTGACTCCCCGCCTGGCCCAGGTAAGCGAGGGAATGAAAATATGGGTAAGCGACCCCTATGGCAGCTTTCTGGATCGTAAAAAACCAGCGTGGTGGATTGCCACCGGCACAGGCATCGCTCCCTTTTACAGCATGTTCCGCTCAGGAATTGCGCAAAACAGAACGCTCGTTCATGGGGCCCGCAGCCTTCACCAGTTTTATTTTGAAGAAGAATTCAAACACACGCTGGGCAACCGTTACATTCGCTGCTGTGCCAATGAAACCTCGCCCCAGGTATTTCCTGGACGCGTTACCACCTATTTGCAGGAAATAAATAATCTGCCGACCGATGTGTACTACTATCTTTGCGGCAAGGCCTTGATGGTGGTCGAGGTGCGTGATTTACTGATTGCCAAAGGCGTTCCTTACGAAAACATCCTTTCCGAGATTTATTTCTAAATATTATCAAATGCTATTATCACAAAGTCTATATTAACTCTATGTCAAGTCTATACAAGGACTAACTTACGTTTTCAAATTATAGAGCTGACATAGACCTAATATAGAGTTAATATAGAGTTTGTGGCTATGGAAGGTTATTTTCTAAAAGAAATCCCGTGCATGCCCTTTGGATGATCCATTCGTATTATCCACCGTGTTTTGTAATTGGTCCGATACCGTCCATGCCCCTTGCCCCAAGCTCCGGGCTAGTTAGTATTACATCGTCTCGACAATATTTCCGCTTGATCCTTAAAAACAGGATTGCTTTCTCGTAGGTTGATAACATTTTTTTTACTAGCTTTAGTTGTTGGAATGCTCATAGGGGTAATGTTCTAAAAGGCTGTTATTTTGTGAATTGTGAATTAATTTCATAAGTATCTTTTAGTTTTATGAATTGTTCAGGTTAGGTTAAAGCAATTATTTCTCACTTAAAAATAAGTAGTATGAAACGTAGCGAAATAAACCAGATTCTCTACCAAGCCAAAGCGTTTATGGCTGAGAAACAATTCTTCTTGCCCCCGTGGGCTTATTGGAGCTTTGACGACTGGAAAAAGAATGAACAGGATGCCCGGGAAATAACACAGAATATGTTGGGCTGGGACATTACTGATTTCGGATCGGGCGATTTTTATACCAGGGGTTTGTTCTTATTTACCTTGCGCAATGGGAAACCGGATGTCGATAAAAAGCCTTATGCTGAAAAAATTATGATTGTGGAAGAGAGCCAGGAAACCCCGATGCACTATCATCAGTCGAAGATGGAAGATATTATCAACCGGGGAGGGGGAAACCTGGTGATCGAATTGTACAACGCCACTGCCGACAATCAATTTGACACCACTGCGGTTAATTTCAAAATTGACGGTGTAAAGTGCACTGTAGAAGCAGGAGGAAAAGTTGTGCTTACCCCGGGTGAAAGCATTTGCCTGGAACAGGGAATGTATCACCGGTTTTACGGAGAAGCCGAAAAAGGGAAAGTCCTGGTGGGGGAAGTCAGTATGGTGAATGACGATAACTCTGATAACTTCTTTTATGAGTCTATCGGCCGTTTCCCCGAGATTGAAGAAGATGAGTTGCCCGTGCATTTGTTGGTCTCTGATTATCAAAAATATATATAAGCGATGCCCTCCTCCAGATTGTTTCGAATATCGGGAACAGGCTGTGCCTTGGTGGATTATCTCTATAAACCAGTTTGTTTTACCGATACGCATTTTAAAAAGTATCTTTCAGAAAGCCCTGGGGATGGTGGACTCACGCCCGGGAAACTTGTTTTTAAAGATGAATTCGAGAAGTATTCAAAGGAAACGTATTTGCAGGTACGTAACGCTATTTCCGGGGGGAAAGATCCGGTTGCCTTGAATATTGGAGGCCCTTCCATTGTTTCCCTGATCCATGCGGCACAACTGTTAAACGGGTCCGGTACTGAAGTCTATTTTTATGGTAGCAAAGGAGCTGATGGGGCAGGAGCTTTTATGGATGAGAAACTGAAGATGACCCCATTGAAAATTGGCTTGTATAAAACAGGGACTCAATACACTCCATTCACGGATGTTTTGTCTGATCCGGATTTTGAAGATGGTCAAGGTGAGCGAATATTTATTAATAATATCGGAGCAGCATGGGAATTTTTACCTGAAGATTTGGATGACTTATTCTTTCAGAGTGATATGGTTGTATTTGGTGGCACAGCTTTGGTGCCATTCATCCATCAGGATCTGGAAAATTTGCTTTCCAAAGCTAAATCGAATAACGCGATAACTGTTGTAAATACTGTTTATGATTTCTTAAGTGAAAAACAAAGTTCTCAAAAGCCTTGGATGTTGGGCCGATCCATAGAAACCTACAAGTTTATAGATCTACTGATAACTAATATGGAAGAGGCTATTCGGTTAAGTGGAACCACATCCATTGATGAGGCCATCATGTTTTTTAAAAACACTGGTGTTGGAGCTGCAATAATCACACATGGATCGAACCCTGTCTATTTTTTCGCTGATAATTTATTGTTCGGCACTATTCCGCAAACCAGCATGCCTGTTTCTGAAAAAGTGGTTAGAGAACTGATGCAGGACAAAGATAAATCGGGCGATACTACCGGATGCGGCGATAATTTTGCAGGAGGAGTGATAGCCTCAATTGCGATGCAGCTTACTGAAAACCCGGGCGCTCAGCTCGATTTAGAGCTTGCGATAGCTCTTGGTGTAGCCTCAGGCGGATATGCGTGCTTTTATAATGGGGGAACGTTTTACGAGAATTTTCCCGGGCAAAAGAAGAGTTTGATTGATACTTTTTATCAGGACTATTTAAATCAAATTGGAGTGAGCGAAAACAGATAGAAATGAATCAAAAAAAAATGGTACTCTTTGGTGCAGGAAAAATAGGCCGCTCATTTATTGGCCAGTTATTCAGCCGTTCTGGATATGAAGTGGTTTTCATTGATATTAATCAGCAATTAATTGAAAATCTAAACAAATACAGAAGATATAAGATCATCATTAAGCATGAGGATAGAAATGAGGTCCTGGATATTACGAATATAAGAGGCATTCATATAAACGAGAAGGAAAAAGTCGCCGATGAATTGGCGAATGCCACTATTGCCGCTTTATCTGTTGGTCAACAAGGTCTTTCAACAGTCATACCGTTAATGGCTAATGCCTTGATAAAAAGAAGGAAACAATTTGGTGAATGCCCGCTCGACATTGTAATTGCTGAGAACATGCGCAATTCCGATCAATATTTAGCAGCGGAGTTAAAACATTATCTTCCTTTAGATTATCCGTTTGAAGATCTGGTAGGATTGGTTGAGACCAGCATTGGAAAAATGGTGCCTATGATGTCTCAGAAAGATTTGGATAATGATCCGCTTCAGGTATTTGCAGAACCTTACAATACATTAATCGTATCAAAAAAAGGGTTCAAAAACCCGGTACCTGAAATTATCGGGATGGAGCCGAAAGAGAATATAAAAGCATGGGTTGACCGAAAGCTATTTATTCATAATTTAGGCCATGCAACCATCGCTTACTTAGGTTTTCAGAAATATCCAAAAGCTATTTATATATACGAAGTTCTTGAAGATGCTGAAATTCTTGATAAAACAAGGAAAACCATGATGCAATCGGCTGATATTCTAAGGGCGCTTTATCCCGGTGAATTTAGTAGTAATCAGTTGGAAGCTCATATTGATGATTTATTATGCCGCTTCCAAAACAAAGCTCTTGGCGATACTATTTTCAGGGTTGGATGCGATCTGTACCGCAAATTGAGCCCGGAAGACCGGTTAGTTGCACCTATAAATGCTGCAATAAGGCTCAATAAACCTTTTAATCTTATTTTTGATGTGCTAGTGGCTGCAATGTCATTCGGTGCCACTAATGAGAAGGGGGAAAAATATAAAGGAGACGAAAAGTTTTCAAAAGAATTGGGAAAAGGGAAAAATTATATTCTAAGAAATATTTGCAAGCTAATTCTTGACTTTCAAGGTTGAAAATCACTTAGCTTTGGCAAAAAGCATTGCACAATGGCATTGTTTCATATTTTTATGCAATCGTACGCTCGTACCTTCTATTTCCCGTCTTCGTTCTCCGTTCTCCATTCTCCCTGCACCTTGCCATTCAAACAATCCAATCCATTTCTCCGTTATATCCACTTGTACTGAATGTTTTGTATTTTTGCACACTGAAAAAGATAAATTATGCTGTTAAAAACTCCGCTTTTTGGAAAGACTCTTGAAGAACTCACTGCTTTGGCCGTTGAACTGGGCATGCCTAAGTTTACCGGCAAGCAAATGGCCGAATGGCTTTACCAGAAAGATATCTCTTCGATTGAAGAGATGACCAATCTTTCCAAGAAAGCCCGTGAACGGTTAATGGAAAACTATGAATTCGGATTAGTGGATTCAACCAAAATTCAGGAAAGTATAGACGGCACAAAAAAATATCTTTTTCCTACGGTAAAGGGAAAGTTTATTGAAACAGCAATGATTCCTGATGAGGATCGTAAAACGGTTTGTGTCTCATCACAAGTGGGCTGTAAAATGGGTTGCCTGTTTTGCATGACCGGAAAGCAGGGCTTTCAGGGACAGCTTACAGCAGGGGAGATTGTCAACCAGATTCGCAGTATCCAGGAAAGACACGATGTTACCAACATCGTTTACATGGGCATGGGCGAACCTTTCGACAATCTGGAAGAGGTGCTTAAGAGCCTTGAAATACTTACTTCTGAATGGGGGTTTGCCATGAGCCCGCGCCGTATAACGGTTTCAACCATCGGCATTATACCCGGGATGCTTACTTTCCTTCAACGCTCGGAAGCGCATCTGGCCGTAAGTATGCATACACCATTCGATGATGAACGTGAAAAACTCATGCCTGTGCAGATTGCTTATCCTTTGCGCGAGGTAATCAATGAAATTAAAAGCTGGGATTTTGGACGCCAAAGAAGGGTATCCTTTGAATACATCGTTTTCAAAGGACTCAATGATACCCCACGCCATGTACGTGAGATGGTTCAGCTTCTAAATGGCATTAAATGCCGCATTAACCTCATCCGCTTTCATCCCATTCCTGGTACTCCGCTTGAAGGAACAGATGAGACAACGCTTCAGCGATTCAAAGATCAGCTGAACGACAAAGGCATTTTAACCACTATCCGTGCTTCACGCGGACAGGATATTTATGCTGCCTGTGGATTGTTATCCACCAAGGAATTAGTGGGAAAAGAGCAAAGCTAAATTCTTCAATCTGTTATTCCTGATAGACGTGTTGTTCGGCCGTTACCGGATCAATAATCGTAGAGACCTCGCTTACTGAATTGGCCGGAAACCCGCCCTGCCTTGCATGTTCCCTGATCATTTCTTCATTGGGTGCAATGTATACGCAATAGATTTTGTCACTTGCAATATAGCTGTGAATCCATTGAATTTCAGGACCCATATTCCTTAATACATCACAGGAAGTTTCTGCCATTTCTTTTAATTCTCTTGATGAGAGTTTGCCAGCTCCTGGCACTTCTCTTTCAATTACATACTTAGGCATACTGTTTGATTTTAATCTCCTACTCGTGTGGCTTTTCGGTTTCGCCCCGTTTTTTATTAGTGGTTGCTGGATTCCACTACTGCAGATGGGCTGAAGTTTTTATATGCTTAAAATTAAGGAATTTATCGATGAGAAGCAATAGTAGAAGATAGAAATATCTTTTATTTTGGCTGTTGATTGAAAGCCAGGAATCATGGAAGAGCCTTAACAGGGAATAGCCATCATTGCATAGTAAATGTTATTAATTTAGAGAAAATTCAAGGTATTCTCTTAGAGACCTGGTTGCTTGGTGGCATGAAAAAATAGCCACAAGGACATCATAGCACTAAGTCTAAAAAAGAAAATATTAACCTAATAAACATGTTTTTACCTTCATTTCCGCTTTATGTTTTGATAAATCCAATGATCCATTGAGAATTTTCCTGCCCCTGCAAGGGCTATTGACAGATAAACTACCCCATACAGGAATGGCAATTCCTTTCTTCCAAATTCATCGTTTGCATGAACGATAATAGCTGCCACCAGCATGGTGATAAGCAATGGAATGGCGGCAAAGCGGGTTGCTATTCCAAATATCAAAAGAATGGAACACAATACTTCCGCAAAAACGGCAAGCACTAACGATGCTGTTTCTCCAATTCCTATCGGGTCAGCAAATTTTATAGGTTCTTCTCCAAATAAGGTAGAAAATTTGCCCATACCATGGGTCAGCATAAAAACGCCGGCTGTTACGCGAAGTAGGAACAGAACCAGGTTTATATTATTTGAATACCTTCCTGCATTGAAAATAGTTTTAATCATTGATTGTTTATTTGTTTTTGACTACTCAACCCTTTGTGTAACAGGGTCTGTTTGCTCTCCTGAAAATTCAATCTTTGCCTTTTTAATGCATGGATAATGTCTTGATGCTTTTACAGTATTGAAGTATGAAACAAAATTTCATTCAAAGTGTTTAACCAAAGTTTATTCAATTATGTTGCATTTGGATGTAAATATTTTTTTACTCGGCAGTGGTAAACTTGCCATTCCAGGGGATCTCTCTTTCAGTTACATATTTAGGCATGCTGTTTAAATTTAATCTCCTGCTCGTTTGGCTTTTCAGGTTCACCCCGTTTTCTTAATTTGTTTTTATCCTTGAATTCGACAATTCAACATCAGCGGTAGCCCATGAACTGGCCAGCTTTTGATCCATTTCCTTCAATTTATTGAGTTCATTTAATTTCGCGTAGGCCAGTTTCATCCCATGATGAGCCCATCCATTTTTGGGTAGCCTGTTTAAATCTTCTTCAAAGGTTGTGAGGGCATCCCTGTATTTTCCTGCTTCAATCTGAACGGCTCCCAAATGATGCCTTACCGAAAAGAACCAATCCGGAGGCTCGTTGTAATTCAATTGATCCTCCATCTCCACTGCTTCTTTCAAAAGTGCAATGCTTTGATCGTAGCTTGCTTCGCTGGCCATGATTTCTGCTTTGAGCACCCTTTGGGCAATTTGCAATAAGTCGTAAACAGAGTTAATTTCCCAAATGGTAAGTTCCTTCAGGCTTTCATCGCTGGCATACTTTTCCAGTATTTGCAACTCTTTCTTGCTGTTCGTTAAATCGTTCAGTCCCAGGTAAGCCATTCCCCGGGCATAATGTCTGACCGCCTCAGGGTACTTAAGGCTTGTATCCCGGTTGCTCATTTCAAGAATTTCCTTCCATTTCCCAAATTTCACATACACGTTGTAGGGTATGGTGTAATAATGCTGAAGGGTTCCCCAGCCGGGTTCTTTCATAAGCTGCTGGTTGGCATGTTCAGCCGTTTTTCGGGCCGCCAGAATGGCCCACTGGCTGTTTCCTTCCAGGGTTGCCGTAGCAGCCATAAAATGATAATTGTGGGGATAATAAGCCAAAGGATAAGCTCCCTGTGCATTGCACACAGATACATAGGCACTATCTTTTTTGATGGCCTGTATATTCGACAGGGTTCCTTTATGGTAATCCCCCGTTCGGATATAAATATGCGATGGCATATGAAGCAGATGACCCGCTCCCGGTACCAATCCTTCATCAAATAACTGCGCGCTTTTTAATCCTTTTTCAGGTTCACTGGAAGCCTCTACTGCATGCATGTAAAAATGATGGGCACCGCAATGTTTGGGATTGATTTTAAGCACCTGATCCAATGTAGCAAGTATTTCAGGGGTCCACTCCTTGGCCTGGCCCTGTTTGTCAAACAGATCCCAGGGGTGCAGGTTCATTTGTGATTCCGCATACAAGGTACCAATATCAGCATCATTGAGAAAGGCTTTAAAAACTTCTCCCATGGCTTTTGAATAAGCCACATCCAATTCTATTCGATCCTCTACCGGCTCTTTCACATACCTTTTGGCTAAAGCATTGATCAATGCAATCTCCTTGGTCGTCGAATTGGTTTTTGATAAGGTGATTGCTTTTTGGATCGCTTCATAAGCTCTCTCGTAATTGTCACTTTCCATTCCCGCATTATAGTTGGGACCCAAGACATAGGCATACCCCCAGAAAGCCATCGCGCAATTGGGGTCAAGCTTGGAGGCATAATAAAATGAACGTGCCGCCTCAGCATGGTTGAACCCGTAGGCCAGTACCAGCCCCTGATTAAAGTACTTTTGAACTAATTTATTATCAGTGGAAATAGGAAAGTCTACGACATCAAGGCCTTCAAACAAAGGAGCTTTATTGTCCGTTTTATACCATTCGGTATCGGTTGGGAAAAAGTTGCAGATGAATTGATTAACCCCGACGCTCTCAGATGACTGTTTGTTTACGTTTTTGCATCCTCCTATCATAAAGACGAGAACAACAATGCCGGATAAGGGAAGAATTTTCATCTTTTCTTTTATTCGTTGATATAGCGTGAATGGGGCATTTTTCAAAAGAAAGGTTTAAAAAAGACAATACGAGATTGGATATTCTTAAGTTACCAGTGGTCTCTACTAATTTAAGGCTTCATTCAAGGGGCTTTTCCTTAAACGAAGTGCGTTTAGTCAATGGTTAAGCCATAAAAACTTCCTTCATTAACTTCCTTGTTTTTCTGAGGTTATTCGAAGGTCGTTCGATGGTTGTTCGAAGGTCGTTCGAAGGTTGTTCGTTGCCGGACGAATAATCTTCTAACAACTATCGAATCACTTTCGTATGATTTTCCAATCACCAATGAAAATAAGGTGAAAGGTCTTAAGGAAGAGAATGATAAATACACTTCTTACCAACGGCTAGTCAGATAAGAACCCTTTGTGTAAAGTAAGTTTCTTCGGGTAAAAGGCAAATGCCCGACCAGTCAGCAATGGATTGATACGGCACTAAAACAGGGAATCAATAATCGGGATAAGTCAACTCCTTGAAGGGGAAAATCGCTAATTGACAATAGTTAACTTCAGTTCTTTTTGAGCGGCGTAATTCTTGATTTCATCCATGGTAGCCTGATCTGGTAAAGCCAGATTTCCTCCATCACCCTGAACTCTGACAATCCATGAGATATATTCGTTCGTTGGAAACTTATCAAGCAACAGTTTAAGGGAATCTTTTCCCACCACGGTAGTTTTATTTGCAATCACCTCCTTGTACGATTTCACCCTGTTGGTTCCGGGTAGGATGGAATAATTCCAATCATCTCCGTTGGCCCAACTGTACAATTCCCATCCTTTCATTAAATGAATAAAGGAAGAGGTAGCCCCAGTGTTTTCACTGATTAGCAAGGTGACAACCAGG
>JACMKG010000323.1 GCA_014380255.1 Prolixibacteraceae bacterium
TCGGATTGTTTCCCTGGCTTTTCCTTATTTAAATAAAAGATTATTTATCAGTTACTATCAGGTACGTCCACAAATTTATAGCCGATACCTTTAAGGGTTTTGATAAAGTCATTGCCAATTTTTTCACGCAGTTTGCGAATGTGCACATCGATGGTGCGATCGCCCACTACCACACTGTCGCCCCAAACGGAGAAATAAATCTCTTCACGGGTAAATACCTTGCCTGGCTTTGAAACCAGCAGCGACAACAATTCAAATTCCTTGCGTGGCAGAACCATCTCCTGTCCGTCTTTTACGATCAGGTAACGCTCCTTGTCGATCATCAGGTTGCCCACCGATACGGTATGACCACTTTCAATGATTGCAGGCTGCGTAGTTCCTACTCCGGAAGTTCTTTTAAGAAGCGCCTTTACCCGGCTAACCAACACTTTGGGACGCACCGGCTTGGTAATATAATCATCAGCGCCTGCCTCGAAACCGGCAATCTGTGAATAATCCTCCCCACGAGCGGTTAAGAAGGCGATCATCGTATGCTGAAGCGAAGGAATCCGGCGAATTTCTTCACAGGCAGCGATACCGTCCATTTCAGGCATCATCACATCAAGAATAATAAGATCAGGAAGCGTCTTTTCAGCAACTTTAATGGCCTCGGCCCCGTTTTTTGCGGTATAAACCTTGTATCCTTCTTTTTCGAGGTTGTAACTGATAAATTCCAGAATATCAACTTCGTCATCTACCAGTAGAATTTTATATTGACTGTCGCTCATAGTTAATTTGATTTTGAATATAAAAGTATAGTTTACTTGATATCTATTATACAGTTTGTTAGAAAATTTTCTGAAAATTAACAATTACATTTGAAATCAATAGAAAAGAGGACTTATTTATTTTTGCATCGAAGTAATTTTTATTTATTGATGGTCAAAAAGATAGTTCTCTAATCATTTTTTTGATCATTCAAGTAAGACCCGATGTCGGATATCTCTTCCGAGTTTTTTGTGATTGTATCCACTTTTTGCCCTTTTGGTTGATTTTTTTCGTTCAGATGAGCTGTATTCGGATGGATTATAACTCCTCTCCCACCCTCTTCCATTCCTATTTTCTAATACTTTTCTGATACTTTTCTGATACCTTTCTGTAACCCTACATTACAGAAAGGTATCAGAAAAGTATCAGAAAAGTATTAGAAACAGGGACAGATCTGCAACGAGCCAGAGACGGCAATGGGAAAGAAAAACCATCCAGATTATCACCGGGAATGATAAATCCACGAAAGATTTGCTTTTAGGTTGAAAATAAGCTGCGTTTTGAAAGATCGGCAGCAGATTTTATTTGGCCTTTTCTAGGGTAAAGGTAAAGGTGGTGCCTTTATCGACAATACTCTTCACGTTGATGGTCTGATCATGGGCTTCGATGATGTGTTTAACGATCGACAGCCCGAGGCCAGTACCGCCCTGCTCACGTGAGCGGGATTTGTCGACCCGGTAGAAGCGCTCGAATACGCGCGGCAGATCATTTTTATCCATACCAATACCGTTGTCACTCACCTCGACCAGGATCGTCTCGTGCAGGTCGTAGAACCCGATTTTCACATGCCCTTTTTTCTTGCCATATTTAATCCCGTTGCCCACCAGGTTGTTCAGCACTTCCATGATCCGTTTCTTATCGGCATGAACCATCACGGGCTTGTCGCTTTTGGTGGCAAACTGAAGGGTGATGTTGCGCTCGTTGGCAAGCATCTGGGCCAGTTCGAACACCTCTTCGGTAAGCTTGATGATGTCAAAGTTGTCCATCTTCAGGGTCAGTTCGCCCGATTCAAGCTTGGTGATCGATTCCAGGTCTTCCACAATGGAAATCATCCTATCGATGCTTTTCTCGGTACGCTGCAGGTAAAGCATGTTGATTTTCGGATCGTCAATACCCCCTTCCAGAAGCGTAAGCACGTATCCCTGGATGTTGAAGATAGGGGTTTTCAATTCATGGGAGACATTGCCCACAAATTCTTTGCGGTAGCGTTCCAGGTCTTTCAGACGGGTAATTTCCAGGGTCTGGATCTTGGCCCATTCCTCCACTTCTTTCTGCACATCGGATATGTTGGTGGCAATAAACTTTTCGAGCATCTTTCCTTTCTTGCCACTGATGGGCACCTCGCGGATGGTTTTATAGATGGGCGTGATCTTTTCGTTGATGTACCTGTTCAGGATAAAAAGCACCAACAAGTAGGAAACCACCCCGAAAAGGATTATAAAAAGAAAGGAATAGAGCGAGTGGAACCCTTTCTGTGAAAGGGCCAGATAAAACACGGTATTGAAAACAAGTAACAATACCGAGATGGATAACGACAAACGCTTTGATGAATAAGTTTTCATAACCGATGATGATGCATAATTGACAGGTGCAAAAATAGTTGAATTTATACGTTTTCCCTACCTATTTTTTTACCTGTCAGCAGTTTACTTTCTACTTCTCTTTTTACCCTTGAATGAATGCGGGCTGCATGCTGATCCATAAATTGTTCGACAGCCCGTTTGTCTGCTATTGACAATACGCGAAGAGCCCACGACAGGGCCTTTATCACCAGATCCTTGCGATCGTCAACCAGCATGCTGCAAATGTGCAGGGTCCGTGGCGTATCGCCTGTTCCACCTCGGGCTCGCAGGTTAAGGGGAACGGTACTTACCAGGGCCATGCGGCGAAACCAAAGATTTTCATCCTTGGCCCACTGGCTGATGGTCTGATCATCGAGCACACCCATTCTCCAGCAATAACCGGTAATTGACAGGCAAAACATGTCGACCGAAACCCAGTTATCCATATTCTTTGCAAGGGACAAAATTTGTTGAAGAGATAACGCCTGGAGAGCTTTTTTATTTCTCCACAGAAATTCAAAAGCAACCTGCTGGGCTTCCAGATTGTCGGTATTTACCAGTTCGATAGCCAGTTCGATACATTGCTGCGATGTAAAATCATGCAATATTTTTAGCCAGCTTAAGGTTACCGAGCGAAGATCGGCAACCATCAATCCAAAAACCTGCATGGAGGTGGGATGATTAATGGCAATCTTTTCTTCGCGCAAAGGACTGGCATAGCCTTGCAGGTCGGACAGGATGGCTCGGGTAATTTCAGGGTGTGTCATGAAAAGCATGTTGATTTAGGTAGAAGAAAAAAAATCCGGATCAGCAGTGATCCAGATTTTTTTAAGTAATAAGAACAGAATAATGTCGTAAAAAAAGAAAAGATTAGGAACGCGGATTGAACAGATTTAGCGGATTAAAAGCGGATTTTTTCCCGAGTACTCGGGACGGATTTAAAAACAACTGTTTTGAATACATAGATCCTTCATAAAGGCAATTTTAATCCGTTTTTAAAATTTATTTTAAAACAGATCCGTTTTTAATCCGCTTAACCCGCAAAATCCGCGTTCCTATTTTTTAAAATATGACATTATTTAGTTCCCATTACTTATTCTGAAATTCCAAAGGCACTTTTAATACGGTCGACATAGTCCAGTTTTTCCCATGTGAAGAGCTCGACAAAGATTTCAAGCTTTCCATTGTAGGGGGATTCAAACACCTTGCTTACCGTTTGGGGCGTACGGCCCATGTGCCCGTAGGCAGCCGTTTCACGGTAAATAGGATTGCGCAGTTTGAGCCTTTCTTCAATGGCCGCAGGACGAAGGTCAAAGAGGTGCTGTATTTTTTCTGAAATCACCGAATCAGTCAGTCCTTCCAGGGCTGTCCCCTTGGTTTCAACATAGACACCCACGGGCTTGGCCACCCCGATGGCATACGATACCTGTACCAGCATTTCACGGGCCACGCCGGCAGCCACCATGTTCTTGGCGATGTGACGGGCTGCATAAGCCGCTGAGCGGTCGACCTTGGATGGGTCTTTGCCCGAGAAGGCACCACCACCGTGGGCTCCTCTTCCGCCATAAGTATCTACAATAATCTTACGACCCGTGAGGCCGGTATCCCCGTGAGGCCCGCCAATCACGAATTTACCCGTCGGGTTGACGTGGTAGATGATCTGATCGTCGAACAATTGCTGAACACGTTCGGGCAGCTGAGCCTTCACCCTTGGAATGAGGATCTCGATCACATCTTTTTTGATTTTGGCAAGCATTGGCTCGTCCCGATCAAAATCGTCGTGCTGGGTAGAGACCACAATGGTATGAACCCTTTTGGGTGTGTTGTCGTCGTTGTATTCAATGGTTACCTGGGACTTGGAATCAGGGCGCAGGTAAGTCATCACTTTTTGTTCACGTCGGATAGCTGCCAGTTCAACCAGGATGAAATGAGAGATTTCAAGGGGCAAAGGCATGAAATTATCGGTTTCCGAGCAGGCATAGCCAAACATCATACCCTGGTCGCCGGCTCCCTGGTCCATCTTGTCCAGTTTGTCGACCCCGCGGTTGATATCAGGGCTTTGTTCATGGATGGCGCTGAACACACCGCATGAATCGCCGTCGAAGCGGTATTCAGCCTTGGTATAACCAATCTGGTTAATCACCTTTCGTGCTGTCTCCTGCACATCCACGTAGGTTTGAGATTTTACCTCACCTGCCAGAACAACCTGGCCGGTGGTAACAAGGGTTTCGATGGCAACTTTGGAGTTGGCATCAAAGGCGAGGAATTCATCCAGCAGAGCATCCGATATCTGATCAGACACTTTATCA